>JBEDKR010000020.1:0-12644 GCA_041172005.1 Pseudomonadota bacterium | reverse complement strand
CTGCGGCAGACAGCGACCATCACATGAGCTTGGTCTTGGCACACACCGGCACCGGCTTGAAAGGCTTGCAGCGCGGTGGTGCTGACGCTGGTGCTGTCTTTTTGATAGCGCACCACATCTGCAATGCCATGGCTCAAAGCCAACAGGCTGGCCAAGTCGGCCTTGCCATGGGTGTTGGATGCAGCGGGTGCGACAAAGCGCCGGCCGAATTCAGCCAGCACCGCGTGCGGAGCGGCCAAGTGCGTCGGCCGCAAAAAGAAACTCGGGTGGGGCAAGTTGGGCGCGTCGACAAACTCGGCCACACCCAGCGTGTCCAACTGCCCTGCCGCGTTGACCAAACTCCAGCGCACGTCGTCGCTCACTTTGCCGACAAAAGTGTAGGAGTGAATGCTGTTGCCGTAGGCGTCGTGTTGGGGAAAGAGCTTTTCAGGTGCGCCCAAACTCCAAAAATCCACGGTTTGTGCGGGCCCACTCTGCGGCGTCAGCCACAGAGTTTGCAGGGCATAGAGCAGCGGTTCGCTGTAACGGTAGTCGGTGGTGTGCTTAATGTGCAACTTCATGCCGACGACCTTAACTGCAAGTCCATCGTTGAGAGAAAAGCGGTCAGTGGGTGCTCGGCACTAGAAACTCGCGGCTGATGTTGGCGCCAATCTCGTTGACCCGGTCTAAGAACTGGGTCAAAAAGGCGTGCAAACCAGTCGCCAGAATTTCGTCAATCCTTGAGTACTGCAGGTCAGCGCGCAGCTTGCCCGCACGGCGCAGGGTTTCGCTTTGCGGGTCACTCGTCACCATGGCCAGATTGCTCATGACTTCGTTCAGGCAACCCAGCAAGGAACGCGGCATGTCGGGCCGCAAAATCAACAACTCGGCCACGAGTTCGGGCTTGATGACGTCGCGGTAAACCTTGCGATACACCTCAAAGCCAGAGACGCTGCGCAAAATCGCGCTCCAGTGATAGAAGTCAAATTCTTGGTCTTTCTCATTCACCCCGCCCATGGC
Source organism: Pseudomonadota bacterium (assembly GCA_041172005.1). Lineage (GTDB taxonomy): Bacteria > Pseudomonadota > Gammaproteobacteria > Burkholderiales > Burkholderiaceae_C > Polaromonas. The sequence goes on along the minus strand of JBEDKR010000020.1, from coordinate 11,645 downwards.
GGTCTCAACGGCATGGAATTTAACGTCGACCAGCCGCGCGGTGTTGTCGGCGCGCTCCAGGAAAGTCCCCATGCGCAAGAAATGAAAAGACTCGTCTTGCAGCATGGTGCCCAGCGTGACGCCGCGCGACAGGTGCGAGCGGAACTTGACCCACTCAAAAAACTGGGCCGGATCGCGTTTGAATTCAGCGCTTTTGCCGCGGAGCATACGGATGACTTCGAGGTAAGTTTGGTTTTGCGTTTCCCAGACTTCGGTGGTGAGTGAACCACGCACGGCACGTGCGTTTTCACGGGCATTTTGCAGGCACGAAATGATGCTTGACGGATTTTTTTCGTCGCGCACCATGAAGTCCATCACATCGGTCGGATTGATGTTGTCGCCATCGTATTTGGCCGCATAAGCAGGCTTCAGCTCACTGATGCTGAGCAGACCTTGCCAAGCAGCTTGCGCTACCTCGGTCGATTGCGGCAGCAACGAAGTTTGGTAGTTCACGTCGAGCATGCGGGCCGTGTTCTCGGCGCGCTCGGTGTAGCGAGACATCCAAAAAAGATGGTCGGCGGTGCGGGAAAGCATGGTCATACGTTGCCTGCCATGGTTGCGAGTGGCGGCATCGAAGCCGTCGAAGATTGGGATTGAGATTTAGAAGATTTGGTGCCTGAACCGTTGGACGCTAAGGGCGCGTCCTCCAGAATCCAGGTGTCTTTGGTGCCGCCGCCTTGCGACGAATTGACCACCAACGAGCCGTCTTTGAGGGCCACGCGGGTCAAGCCGCCCGGCACCATCTGCACCTCTTTGCCGCTGAGCACAAAGGGACGCAAGTCGATGTGGCGGGGCGCAATGCCGCTGTCCACATAGGTCGGGCAAGTCGACAAACTGAGCGTCGGCTGCGCGATGTAGCCAGACGGATTGGCCAGCAACGCGCGGCGGAAATCTTCAATTTCTGCCTTGGTCGAAGCCGGCCCCACCAGCATGCCGTAACCGCCAGCACCGTGAACTTCTTTGACGACCAAGTCTTTCAGGTTGGCCAAGGTGTATTTCAGGTCATCCTCATTGCGGCACATGTAGGTCGGCACATTTTTAAGGATCGGTTTTTCGCCCAGGTAAAACTCGATCATCTTCGGCACATACGGGTAGATCGACTTGTCGTCCGCCACGCCCGTGCCAATCGCATTGCACAGCGACACATTGCCGCTGCGGTAAACGTTCAGCAGACCCGCACAACCCAGGGTTGACTTCGGCTGGAAGGCCAGCGGGTCTAGGTAGTCGTCGTCAACACGCCGATAGATCACATCAACGCGCTTCGGGCCGCGCGTGGTGCGCATGTAAACAAAGTTGTCTTTGACAAACAGGTCTTGGCCTTCAACCAATTCAACGCCCATTTGCTGCGCCAAAAATGCATGCTCAAAATAAGCCGAGTTGTACATGCCAGGCGTCAGCACCACCACGGTCGGATCAGCAGTGGCGGGAGGCGCCATTTGGCGCAGGGTCTCTAACAACAGGTCAGGGTAATGGGCGACAGGGGCCACGCGGTTCTGGCTGAACAGCTCAGGGAAAAGCCGCATCATCATCTTGCGGTCTTCCAGCATGTAGCTGACGCCGCTGGGCACGCGCAGGTTGTCTTCTAGGACGTAATACTCGCCCTCGCCTTGCGCGTTTGGAGCGCGCACGATGTCAATGCCACTGATATGCGAGTAGATGTTGCCAGGCACATCGACGCCCATCATCTCCGGTCGGAATTGGGCGTTCTGGAAAATCTGCTCAGCCGGGACCACACCGGCCTTGATGATTTCTTGGTCGTGGTACACGTCGTGGATAAAACGGTTCAAAGCCGTGACGCGCTGGACCAAACCTTTTTCCATGCTAGCCCATTCGTGGGCGGGAATGATGCGGGGAATCAGGTCAAACGGAATAAGGCGTTCGCTGCCGGCCCCGTCTTCGTCCTTGTCGCCATAAACCGCAAAGGTGATGCCGACACGCCGAAAAATCATTTCGGCTTCGGCCCGGCGGTCTTGCATCACGTCGGCGGGCTGCTGGGCCAGCCAGCGCTGGTAGCTTTCGTAGTGGGCACGCACACTGGTAGCACTGGCGTTCATTTCATCAAACATCGGTCGGCTCATGGGCTTATATCTCCGGCTAATTCAACTCTGTTTCTTGTGTTTACAGCTTAGCAAGTTATGCGCCAATCCAAGGCCAGAAACGAGATTTTTTCCTATTTGGCGCTGCAAATGATCTCTTTGAACTACAGAATTTCGTTAAAAATATAGGAAAGTTCACGGCGCGTCGGAGACACGGTGATGCCAATAACGCTGGCCCACTTCGCGTTGGCAAGTCCACTCCCTAGGTTGGGCACTGCGCCAAGTCGCCGCACCGCAGTGCGCCGACTGGCGCACTGGAATGCCCCGCTCACGGTAACGTTCAAGCACCTCGGGGGCCGGATGGTTGAAGCGGTTTCTATAGCCCGCTTGGACCAGCGTCAGCCGCGGCTGCACAGCGTCCAAAAAGCTGCCGCTCGACGAGGTTTTGCTGCCATGGTGCGGCATGAGCAACAGGTCGGACTGAATCGACCCCTGCCGCAACAGGGATTGCTCTTGTCGCACTTCAATATCACCCACCAGCAGCGCACTGACCGAATTCGCTGCAGAAATTCGCAGCACGCAGCTCATGGTGTTCGGTTTGGCGGGCGCGTCGTAAGCGGCCAAATCAGGATGCAGTATTTCAAAACCAACACCATCCCATTGCCAGCGCTGGCCGGTTGCGCAGCGCGTGCCCGCCCGCAGCTGCTGCAGTTCATGGCTGTCTTCCATCGAACTGGAAAGCCCCGCCTGCGGCTGCATCGCCAGCACCGACGCGGCACCACCCACATGATCGGCATCTCGGTGGCTCAGCAACACGAGGTCGAGACGCTCCCCCAAGGCGCGCAACAAGGGCACCAACACCCGGTCACCGGCATCGCTGTCGCGCGAAAAGCGCGGCCCGGCGTCGTAGAGCAGCGCATGGTTGGCGGTGCGTACCAACACCGCGTTGCCCTGCCCGATGTCAGCAGCCATTACCTCAAACTCACCCATCTCAGGCCGCAACGGTTGCCACAACAAGACCGGCAGCAGCAGCGGCACACCCAACACCCGCCAGTGCCATGGCAGTCGCATGACCAGCAGCACCCCACCCACGACACCCGCCGCAGCACACCACATCGGCACGGCGGCTTGGCTGATCGTCGCCATCGGCCAAGCCGCCAGCACTTCCAAAATGGACATCAGCGCGCCAATCAGCCATGCGGTCAGATCCCACAACGGCGACCAGACAACGCCCAGCAAGGCCAGCGGTGTGATAAGCAAAGTGACCGACGGAATCGCCAAAATATTGGCCAACAGCCCAACCATCGAGACCTGGTTGAACAGCAACAAGGTCAGCGGCGTCAGCGCCAAGGTGATGACCCACTGCTGGCGCAGCATGCGCCAGAAACCGCCGGCAACGTGCATCAGCCAATCCTGTGAATAAGGCAGCCAGCGCCAACGGGTGGGATGCAAAGCAGCAGGACTGACATCCTTCACCTGAGTCGACAAAGGCGTCCCGGGATCAGCTGCAAACAGCACGCCAACCGCCACAAAGGACAGCCAGAAACCTGCCTGCAGCAAGGCCCACGGATCAAACGCCACCACCACAGCCATAGCCAGCAGCCAGATGTGAGGCCAGGCCCATTGCCTGCCACTTTGCCGCAAGAGCACCACCACCGCGAGCATCAAAATGGTGCGTTGGGCCGGCAAACCCAAACCTGAAAAACTAGCGTAAGTAGCCGCCAACAACAAGCCACCCCAAGCCGCCGCGCTGCTCGCAGGCAGCCACAAACACAAATGCGGCGTGAGCAGTGCTGAACGACGCCACAACCCACCCAATACGAGCGATGCCAGCCACGCAAACAGCGTGATGTGCAAGCCGGAAATACTCACTAGGTGGGCAATGCCTGTGGCCCTGAAAACTTCCCAATCGGCACGCTCGATGGCGTTCTGATCGCCCAACACCAAAGCCGCCAACACGCCGGCCCGTTGCGGACTGTCAATGCGCTCAAAGATAGCTTCACGCACGCTCTGACGAGCACGCTCCACCAAATAGCGGGGGCTGTATGAGGCGCGGTCGCTGAGCTTTTCAGGCGGTGTGTCGCGCACACCAGCCCGCACAGAGCCGGTGGCCTGCAAACCCTGCTCCCAGAGCCACAGCTCGTAGTCAAACCCGTGCGGGTTGCTGCTGCCGTGCGGCGCTTTCAGTCGGACCGTCATCTGCCATCGCTCACCAGCGCGCATGGGCTGCGGCTGACGCTGCAACTGCAGCAAGGTAAGGCTTTGATCGGAGGTGGCAGCAGCTCCCAGCCGCGGCGCCATGAAAAATCCTGCGTACCAACCCAAATAAAGCTGCTGCGGCAGCACCACCGGATGCCCCTCCAGCCGTGCCGATTCAACCTTGAAACGAAAGCGCAGCGCATCTTCACCTTGACGCGGCATGGCTTGCACGACACCCGTGACTTGAATGTCGCGGCCCTCCAAAGCAGGGCTAAGCGCCTGCGCTTGAAAAGCCGTGGCACGCAAACCCGTGAGGCTAAAACCCAAAGCCAGGCCCGCCGAGACCATCATGAACACCATGACAATTTGAATGGCTCGTCTCCAGAAAAACAGCCGAATTGCCAACAAACCCAGCCCGACTGCCAGCCAAGCCATGTAAATGAAGTCAGCCGACAGACTGGCCTGCTGCAGCTGAAAAGCAGTCCCCGTGACTAGCCCGAGCAACAGCCCGATAGGCGTTCGAGGCACGCCAAATTGGATGCGCCGCCCCGGTAGATGGTCATTGTTCAATAAAATCCTTCATCACCCTGGCAGTGATTGCGGCGACACTAGACGGGTCAAAAATGGGTTATGAACCTAGGCTGCTCCACAATTTGGCGCGGGTCTTGCTTACATTTTTTGAGTATCGACCTAACGATCTGCACGCCAATATGGCGGCATCCACCTTGTACCTGAAAAGCGAGAACTTCTGTGTCCATTCATGTTGCCCTGAGTCACATCACGCATTACAAATATGACCGACTCGTCAAATTAGGACCCCAGGTGGTTCGCTTGCGACCGGCCCCGCACAGCCGCACCAAGGTGCTGTCGTATTCGCTGACCATCGAGCCCGCCGATCACTTCATCAACTGGCAGCAAGATCCTTTTGCCAACTACCAAGCTAGGTTGGTGTTTCCTGAAGCGACACGAGACTTCAAAGTCACGGTCGATCTGGTGGTAGAAATGGCGGTGTTCAATCCGTTCGACTTTTTCCTCGAGCCACAGGCGGAGGAATTCCCTTTCAAATACAGCGCAGCACAAGCCGTTGAACTTGCGCCCTACTTGGTGACCGAGCCAGCCACACCGCTGCTGAAAAAATACATTGACGACGTCGACCTGACACCGCGCCGCACCAACGACTTTCTGGTCAGCCTGAACCAGAAATTGCAGTCCGACATCAAATACGCGATTCGCATGGAGCCGGGCGTGCAAACGCCTGAAGAAACGCTGGCGCTGGCCTGCGGTTCCTGCCGAGACACCGGCTGGCTGATGGTGCAACTCTTTCGCCATCTGGGGCTTGCTGCGCGCTTCGTGTCGGGCTACTTGATTCAACTCAAAGCCGATGTCAAATCGGTTGACGGCCCGAGCGGCGCTGAGAAAGACTTCACCGACCTGCACGCATGGTGCGAGGTGTTTTTGCCTGGCGCCGGCTGGGTCGGACTCGACCCAACCTCAGGCCTGATGGCCAGCGAAGGCCACATTCCACTCGCCTGCACGCCTGAGCCTTCCAGCGCAGCGCCGATTGAAGGCGGCGTCGACGAATGCGAAGTGACGTTTGAACACCACATGGGCGTACAACGCATTCACGAGTCCCCGCGCGTCACCAAGCCTTACACCGAAGAACAATGGGCTGCCGTGTTGGCCTTGGGCGAAGTGGTCGACCGCGATCTGATCGCAGGTGACGTGCGCCTGACCATGGGCGGTGAGCCGACTTTTGTCGCCACCAAAGACCGCGACGGCGCGGAATGGAACATCGACGCGCTAGGCCCAACCAAGCGCGGCTACGCCACCGAGCTGGTGCAAAAACTCCGCGCTGAATACGGCGAAGGCGGCTTCCTGCATTTTGGCCAAGGCAAGTGGTACCCGGGCGAGCAGTTGCCGCGCTGGGCGCTGAGTATTTTTTGGCGCAAAGACGGCCACCCGGTGTGGCAAAACCCAGCCCTGTTTGCCGACGAACGTCAGACTGGCAAAAAGAGCAGCAGCGCCTGTAACTACACCAGCGCCGACGCCGACCGTTTCACCAAAACACTGGCCTCCAAGCTCGGGCTGAGCCCACGCCACATCACCCCCGGCTACGAAGACACTTGGTACTACCTGTGGCGTGAACGCCGCTTGCCGGTCAATGTAGATCCTTTCAACGCACGGCTCGAAGAGCCTATGGAACGCGAGCGCCTGCGCCGTGTTTTCATGCAAGGACTCGACGCCGTAGTCGGTTATGTGCTGCCGCTCAAAGCCCGCGAAGAAGCCGCAGCGGCCAGCGCGCCGCGCTGGTCTACCGGGCCTTGGTTTTTCCGCGATGAACGCATGTACCTGATGCCGGGCGACTCGCCCATGGGTTACCGACTGCCACTCGATTCAGTGCCATGGGTCTCAGAAACAGACTACCCGTACTTGATTGAAACCGATCCGTTTGCACCGCGCCAAGCGCTGCCCACAACAGCTGAAATAGCGACGCGCTACAACGAAGACCACGGCCGCATGGCCGTGGCGCCAGCAGTCGCCACCGAGCCGATCGCGCCACCGACACGCCACAACAGCGCCACGGTGCTGGCCCAGTACATGGCGCGCTTGACGCGCACGGCGGCACCCACGGTTGCAGCTCGCATCGCGCAGTTCAAGCCGGCAGTGGCCGTTGCAGCCACCCCAAAACCAGTGGATGTGGCACCGGCAGAAGTCGACCCGTCGGAACGCCTTCCAAAACCACAAGAATCAGCAGCTTGGCTGAGCCGCACAGCACTCTGCATTGAAATCCGAGATCCAGAGCGCGCCAACGGCCCGAAGGCCGGCAACAAGGCCAAGGCCGATCCGGACAAGGTCAAAGGCCAAGGTGAAACTGGCGCGATCTACATCTTCATGCCGCCGCTCGAACGCTTGGAAGACTACCTCGACCTGCTCGCCGCGATTGAAGCCACAGCAGAATCACTGGCCGTCAAAATCGTCTTAGAAGGCTACCCGCCGCCACGCGATCCACGCCTGAAAATGCTGCAAGTCACGCCCGACCCCGGCGTCATCGAAGTGAATATTCATCCCGCCTACAACTGGGGCGAGCTGGTCGAGCACACCGAGTTTTTGTACGAAGTGGCACATGAGACGCATCTGTCGGCTGAGAAGTTCATGAACGACGGACGCCACACGGGCACCGGCGGCGGCAACCACTTTGTGATGGGCGGCGCCACACCGTCTGACAGCCCGTTTTTACGCAAACCCGAGCTGCTCGCCAGCTTGATTGCCTACTGGCACAACCACCCGTCGCTGAGCTATCTTTTCTCAGGCATGTTCATCGGCCCGACCAGTCAAGCCCCGCGCGTGGACGAAGCCCGTAACGACCAACTCTACGAGCTTGAAATCGCCCTGCGCGAGATTCAAAACAACCGCGCCAAATACGGTGCCGAGATGCCGCCGTGGATCGTTGACCGCACGCTGCGCAACATTCTGGTTGACGTCACCGGCAACACGCACCGCAGCGAGTTTTGCATCGACAAGATGTACTCGCCCGATTCGTCCACCGGCCGGCTCGGCTTGCTAGAACTGCGCGCCTTTGAAATGCCGCCGCATGCGCGCATGAGCATTGCGCAGCAACTGCTGCTGCGCGCACTCGTCGCGCGTTTCTGGAAGAACCCCGGTCAACACAAACTCACGCGTTGGGGCACCGAACTGCACGACCGCTTTTTGCTGCCCAGCTTTATCCGCATGGACTTTGAAGACGTGCTGGCTGAACTGCGCGAAGAAGGCTACGCGTTTGAGATGGCCTGGTTTGAGCCACATTTTGAGTTTCGCTTCCCGCTCATCGGTCAGGTGCAAACACGCGGCATTGAGCTCACGCTGCGCAGCGCGCTGGAGCCTTGGCATGTGATGGGCGAAGAGGGCTCGTCTGGCGGCACCGTGCGTTACGTCGACTCATCGCTGGAGCGCGTCGAGATGCGAGTGACCGGCCTCAACAACGACCGCTATGTCGTCACCGTCAATGGCCGTCCGCTGCCGCTGCAAAACACCGGTACCGTGGGCGAGTATGTCGGCGGCGTGCGCTACAAAGCCTGGAACCCTCCATCGGCCTTGCACCCGTCGATCGGCGTGCATGCACCGCTGACATTTGACATTGTCGACACTTGGAACGAGCGGTCCTTGGGCGGCTGCCAGTACCACGTATCGCACCCGGGCGGTCTCAGTTACGACACGCTGCCGGTCAATTCGTTCGAGGCCGAAAGCCGACGCCTGATGCGGTTTTTCCAGCTCGGACACACGCCCGGAAAGATGCGCGTGCAAAAGGAAGAAGTCAGCCGCGAGTTTCCTTTCACCTTGGACCTGCGCTGAGGGCAGTAGCTCGACAGAAGGCATACTTGGGGCCCCGTGGAAAACAACAACCCCTCACTGTTTGACGCCGCCGCGCCGGAGTCAGCTGCCGATCTGGCGCTGGCCCTTGCGCCGTCGGCGGGTGCCGGTCATTTTGACGAGCTTCGCGGGACAAGCTCAAAGCGACCACCGGCGACGCCAAAGCTGCCGGCAGGGGCTTCACAAAACCCGCTACCAGGACCGCTGGGTATCGCAGGGCAGACGCAAAGTCAGGGCCAAACACAGAGCCAAGGACTATCGCAGTCGATAGAGTCCACAACGCCAGAGACCGAAGCCGAACTGGCTCCCGCTTGGCAGGCATTTTTCACCCAGCTCGGCACCAGCGGGTTTTCGGACCTGAATCACCGCAACGCGAACTTACAGCGACTGATCCGCGACAACGGCGTCACCTACAACGTCTACGCCGATGCCGACGGGCCGCAGCGACCCTGGGCACTGGACTTGTTCCCCATGCTCTTGAGCCCGCAAGACTGGGCCAGCATTGAAGCCGGCGTGGCACAACGGGCGCGTTTGCTAGACCGCATCATGGCCGACGTTTATGGTGCGCAAACCTTGCCTCAGCTCGGCCTGCTGCCTGCCGCGTTGGTACAAGGTCACCCCGGCTATTTGAGGCCCATGCATGGCAGTCAACCGGCGGGTGGCAAGTTCTTGCACATCGCGGCGTTTGACTTGGCGCGCGGCCCTGACGGCAACTGGTGGGTGGTCTCGCAGCGCACGCAAGCGCCCTCGGGTCTGGGTTACCTGCTGGAAAATCGCTTGAGTATTTCCATGCAGTTTCCAGAGGCTTTTCGCGAAATGAACGTGCAGCGTCTGGCGGCGTCTTACCGGGCGCTGGTCGACGGCATGAAAGCCGCCTGCCCAATGCAAGGCCAGAACAGAGGCGAACCCCGCATCGTCCTGCTGACATCTGGCCCCTACAACGAAACCTATTTTGAACACGCTTACCTTGCGCGCTACCTCGGCCTGACGTTGGTCGAAGGCAGCGACCTGATGGTTCGGGACGACCGCCTGTTTCTTAAAACATTGCAAGGGCTAGAACCCGTGCACGGTATTTTGAAACGGCTCGATGACGAGTTTCTCGACCCGCTCGAATTGCGCTCCGACTCCTCCCTCGGCGTGCCTGGCCTGTTGCAAGTCATTCGCGCCGGCAACGTGTTGGTAGCCAACTCACCGGGCTCGGCGTTTTTGGAGTCGCCTGCATTGCTGGGTTTTTTGCCAGCCCTGTCAGAGCACCTGCTAGGCGAAAAACTCGCGCTACCTTCGCTGGCCACGTGGTGGTGCGGGGAGCAAGCAGCTTTGCAATCGGTATTGCCGCAGCTGAAAGACTGCGTCATCAAACCCACCTACCCAGCCTCGGGTTTGCCAACGGTGATCGGCCAAACCTTGAGCCGCGCCAAGCTCGACGAATGGGCCGGCCGCATCATGCGCCACGGTGAAGACTACACGGTGCAAGCCTATTTGCCGCTGTCGCAAACACCCACCTGGCAAGGCGAAAAAATTGCGCCCCGCTCCGCCATGGTCCGCGTCTTTGCGGTCTCCGACGGCCAAAATTCTTGGCGTGTTCTGCCCGGTGGACTGGCCCGGCTGGCGGGTAAAAACGAAAACATAGCCTCGATGCAGCACGGCGGCAGCAGTGCCGATGTTTGGGCTCTTGGCACGGCGCCTGACCCGATAGCTTTGCCTTCTGCGGCTCCGGTCAGCTCGGTTGCAGCACTCTCTACCTCCCCTGTTTCACCCCGCTCTACTGACTCACAGACGACCATCACCTTGCCACCGCAGCGCCAAAAGCGCGCTGTGACTAGCCGCGCGGCAGAACATTTGTTTTGGCTGGGCCGCTACACCGAGCGCGCCGAAAACTCAGTCCGACTGGCCCAACTAACGCTGCAAAGTCTGTCGGGCGACGATCAATCCTCACAGCCTTTGCTGGCTTGGCTCAGCGCCATGGCCGTCAACAACGCCTTGGTGGTGCCCACGGTGCCGCCGGCCACACAGGCCAAGCGCGTCTTTGAACGCTCGCTGATCGCCAACTTGGGCGACATGAGCCAAGCCGCCAGCGTCGGCTACAGTTTGAACGCCCTGAAAAATGCGGCCTCTGCGGTGCGCGAACGTCTGTCGCAAGAGCAGTGGAAAACCATCGTTCACGCTGAAGCCGAGTTTTTCGCACGCTGCAAAAAAATCAGCAACGCCGCTGAAAAAGGCTCGCATGGGACGGCGTATTCGACCCAAGAAGCCCTGCGCGCGCTCGACGGTGCCAGCGCCTTTCTGGCAGCCATGACAGGCGCACAAACCGACCGCATGATGCGTGACGACGGCTGGCGTTTGCTCAGTATTGGCCGGCACATCGAGCGACTGAACACACTCGCGTCCGCCTTGATGCTTGGCTTTGAGACTGGCGCGGCAGAAGACGACAGTGGCTTTGCCGCGATCGTCGCGCTGTTTGACAGCACCATCACATTTCACGCGCAGTACCAGCAGCGCCGGGACATCGTGGCGCTGCTCGACTTGCTGGTGCTGGACCGCGACAACCCGCGCTCGATCGCTTGGGTCGCGCAAACCTTGCGGGCGCGTTTGGCCAAACTAGAAGGCACCGATCTCGGCCAAATGGCCGCACTGGCGATGAACCTGCCCGACCCCGGCAGCTGGACGCTGACCGACCTGTATGGCGCCAGCGACAGCCAGAGCGACCTCACGGCACCACAAACGCATGAGCGTTTGCAACGACAACTAGAGCGCTGCGCCGTCTCAGCGCTGGAGCTGTCTGACCTCATCAGCCGACGCTACTTCAGCCATGCGGCCAGCGGCAGTCACAGCCTCAGCGCTTGACGCCACGGCCACACCCTCACTGCTACACCGGGTTTTTTCATGTTGCTTCACGTCGTCCACGAGACCCGCTATGACTACACGCCAGCGGTTGAAAACGCCCACCACGTGGTGCACCTCAAACCCGCCAGCAATGCGCGGCAGCAACTGATCAGCCACCAT
>JBEDKR010000019.1:0-12728 GCA_041172005.1 Pseudomonadota bacterium | reverse complement strand
GGCGCTAAGGCGAGCAGTGTCGGCGGTGTCATCAGCACCGTGGGCTCCTCCATCGCCACCACAGAAATGGAGGCGCTCGGCATCGACAACGGCGTCATGATTGGAACCGGCGGTGCAGTGCAGCAGGTCGGCGCCGCGGTTGACATCTTGGGCACGGGCACCGGTAACAGCTTTGGACAAATCGGCCAACGGGACGTCAACATGTTGGCCATCAAGATGGAGAGCGTGCCACTGGTCACTGAACAAGTTGGCGGCGCTGTTTCGAGCGTGGGCGATGCCGTCGCGGCTGTTGACAATGGTCAACTGAATGCCTTGAGCCCCGTCACCGACCCCGCTGGTGCGCTGCTGAATGAAACCGGTGCAGGCATCGCCAGCCTGAGCGGCAACATGACCGACGCCATGGACAACGCTGTGGTGCAACAAGTCACCAGCAGCGGCAGCACCATGATCCACATGATCGCGATTGACGTTGAAGCGACCACCCAAGGCCTTGGCGCCTCGACAGGTCTTGGCTTACCGGTCAACAACCTGTTGGTCGGCGCTGGCTTGGCCGTCAACAATTTAGGCCAAGACATCGCCGCCACTTTCTCCGCCGCGCCAGTGCTGTCAAGCACGGGTGACGTGGTCAGCGCAGCCGGCACCTTGGTGGCCAGCGTGGGTGGTTTGGTCACTGCACCAACATCGGGCAACGGCTCGCCATCGTCTTTTGGCAATGTGATCAGCAGCTTGTCCGGATCTGGCATCACGCCATCGTCCCCAAGCAGCCCCTTGACGACCTTGAGCTCGCAACCGGCCCTGAGTAATTTACTGGGAGGCCTGCCAAGCACACCCACCACGGGCTCAACGCCAACGTCGTCGCTTGCTGGCGCGCTGTCGACAGTGACCGCGCCGGTCACCGGTCTGCTCGGCGGCCTGCGATAAGCACCCATGCCATTGCGCTCGACAAACCGGCACTCGCCGGTCTTGCTGGCCGCCTGCTTTGCAGCGGCCAGTTTTTCTTTCTCCTCAGCCCAGGCGCAATCGCCTTCGGCGTCAGGAAACCCGATCAACACGCTGCCAACCTTTCAGCCGCTGGAAGAACCTTCTGGCAAGGCAAATGTCAGGATTCTCGACACACCCTTGCCCACACAGCCCCGCTTAGCCCGGAACGTGACGCCGCAGCGCTTCGCAATCGAAGGCGTCAAGTCGATTCCGTTTGCCAAGGTGGCCGCCCTCTTCGCACCACTGGCCAAGCAGCCGACCACAGTGGCCAAGCTGGCCGACTTGGCGCGCCAAGTCACCGACATGTACAAAGAGAACGGCTACGCCTTGTCTTTTGCGTACGTGCCTGAGCAAGACTTCAAGGACGGCACCGTCCGCGTTATCGCCGTGGAGGGCTTTGTCGACACCGTGAAAATTGAAGGCGATGCCGGGCCTGCTGCGGCCAGAATCCGTGAAATCGCCCAGTTGATTCAGCAAAACAGACCGCTTCAACTGGCCAACTTTGAGCGTTACACCCAGCTCATGGGCCAATTGCCCGGCCTGACCGTTGAGGCACTGGCCACACCGCCTGCCCAAACAAATGGTGCCGGCTCAATGCTCGTGAAAGTCGCGCGCAAACCGTATGAGTTGTCCTTGGGTGCGGACATTCGATCGTCAAGGCCCCGGGCGGTTCTGACCGGCATCGTCAACGACCCTCTGATGGCCGGCAGCCGTTTGAGCGCCACCACGCTGCTAGGCTCTCCTAAAGGTGAATTTTTTGGCTCTTTGGCTTACTCGCAGGTCATTGGCAATGAAGGCTTGACGCTCAAGTCCGAAACCACGGCTTACCGTGGCGACCCAGACGCCCATCTGAATTCTCCACCGCCCATTCGGCGTTACACCGACTATCTGCGCAGCGAGTTGTCGGCGAGCTACCCCGTCATCTTGAAACGCGGTAAAAGCTTGTACCTGAGCAGCGGCATTTACGGCGTCAACAACACCGACACCTACACCACCCCGACGCAGACCTTGACAGACCAAGTCAATGTGCGAGCGGTTTATGCGCAGGCGGCCTACAGCATCCATACCGACGTACGGGCGCGCAACTTGTCACTTCGACTGGCCCAGGGCATGGACGCTTTGGGGGCCAGTGCCAGCAGGATAAGGACTTCAAGCATTGGCTCAAGCACGGCCTCGGTCAATCCAGCAAGCCTCGACTTCACCCGCGTCCTGCTAGACGCCACCCAACGCAATGTTTGGGGACAAGGCTGGGGCACAGCGATGGCGTTCACCACGCAATACAGCCCAGACATCTTGCCCAACAGCGAGAAAATGTCCTTTGGCAGCACGCGCTTTGCGCGGGGCTACAACGCGGGAGACGCTTCTGGCGACTCCGGCTGGGGCATTGGCTTGGAAGGCAACCGTTCATTTCCGGTCAAACTGCCGTACGTCACCCACATTGAGCCGTATGTCTTGCTGGAAAGTGCGCGGGTTTACAACCACATCGGGCAGGCTCAGCTGTCCAAATTGTCGTCAGCCAGTCTTGGCGCACGCTTGTCGAATGGCAAGTATTACAGGATCGACTTCGCCGTCTCCAAGCCAATAGGCGATGCCCCGTCGACCAACCCGGAGCGCAAGCTGCGCATGAGCCTTTTGGCGAGCTATAGCTTGGGCAATTGATGCTGAGGAGCATCTAAAACGCCGCTTTGCGCTCTGTGCAGCGCTGACAAACGCTTGCGCAGAGCCCAAATGAGTCAGTTCATTTTTGTTGTAACATTTAGTCGAATAGAAAAGTATTTTTTGTATTTTTGTACTCTAAAAATACAAAAGCATACAACGATACAGTCTAATAAATTTTCTCAAGCTTTGACTGGTTAACAACCTTGCCTTCCGAAAAGTACAGCGTCTTCTCTGCCGATACTCACCCCACGCGGGCGCTCCAATTTTGGTATCGCCTGCCACTGGCTGTGGCCGCTTTGCTCATGGCAGCGCCGTTGCTTGTGGCGCTCTGGTCAATGGTGGGTTCCAACTTGGAAGTCAAGCGCAAGCGGTTGCAGCAAGAAGAAGAGAGCAGCGTGGCACGCGCAAGCCATCTGAGCGCTGAATCGCTGAAGACTTTATTTGTCAGTGCCGATCTGGTTTTGCTCGAATTGCGGGGCTACTGGCAGAACCACCCTAACGAATTTCACGGCGTGCTCAAAAGTCGCCACGACAAGCTCCAGCTCGGCAGTTCCTTTGACGTATTTGTCGTCAACGCCGGCGGCAAGGTGGTCAGAAGCAGCAGCCCAGCGCACGTGCTGCGCGACAACCTGAACTACAGCCCGCCGGTGTCACGCCACAAAGACGACAGCAAAGACCGCTTGCTCATGGGGCCTGCTTTTTATGACAGCATCACCGAGCGCTGGCAACTGCCCTTCACCCGTAGATTGCTGTCGTCGTCGGGCAAGTTTGAAGGGATCATGGTTTTTTTAGTTCAGCCGGACTATTTCAATGTTCTCGCGCTGCAAGCCACTAGGTTAAAAAACAACAGCGTGTTCAGCATCATTGATATGGACACGGGCGATCTGATTTTGCGCAGCATCAAAATCAACCGTCAGCCCACTGCGCAAGCACCGTCGAAAACTTCGCCAGACTTCTGGTCATTTTTGAAACTGGGCATCCCAGCGGCAGACTCTGGCGTCATGGTCAGCCAGTTGCCGCTACCCATCGACCGACTGTCAGACAGTGAATTGGTCCGTCTCAACACATTGCCGCACAGCGGTAGGAGCCGCAGGGCGTTTGAAATTGACCAAGTTGAGCGCCTTTACGCATGGCAAAAGCTTGAACGCATTCCGCTGCAAGTGACCATTGGCACACCCGCCAGCCACCTTGACAACGCCCTGGCGACTGAGGGCTGGCGTCATTTCATCATCGGTTCAACGTTCAGCCTGCTGGTGTTGGTTTTTGCCACTGGTTTCAACCTGTATGACCGCACGCGTCGCCGCAGTCGACAAGCTTTGGCAGCATCGGAGCAGGCCCTGCGCCAACTGGCGGCGCATCAAACTGACTTGCTTGAAGAGGAACGCAAGCTCATTTCCCGCGAAATTCACGATGACCTCGGCCAGCGACTCAGCGTCCTGCGGCTTGACTTGGCCGTGGTGATGAGCGCGATGCAAAGCACTTCAGGTGCCGACCTAGTGGCTCGGGTGGCAAAACTCAAAGATGCCATCGACGATATATTGCGCGCGACGAGAGACTTGGCCAAAAAAGTACGCCCGCCCTCGCTCGACATTGGATTTTTACCCGCCATCGAAGCCCTTTGCGACGAATTTCAGGACCGGCTGCCATTCATGGTGCGCTTCGTGAACAATGCAGATATCACGATCCAACCGGACAACGCCTGCGCCATCGCCGCCTACCGCATTCTGCAGGAGTCACTTACCAACGCCACACGCTACGCCCAGTGCCAACACATTGACATCAGCTTGGCCGTGCATGACGACTGGCTGTACCTGCGAGTGATTGATGACGGCGTCGGCTTCGATCCCACAGCCAACAAGCCAGGCAGGCGCACTTTCGGCCTCCTTAGCATGCGTGAACGCGTGGCAGCACTTCACGGTGATATGCGCATTCGAAGCCAACCCGGCCAAGGCTGCAAGTTGCTGTTCATGCTGCCACTCAACAGCGCGGCCGCCGACAACAGAACAGTGGCCGTCTGCCCATGAGCAGCACTCAAGGACTCGCCACGGGGTCAAAACAAAATTCCATTACGCAGCCAGCCAAAGGCAGTGATGAGTCACCGTGGAAAACCATCAAAGTCCTCATTGCTGACGACCATGCCATGGTGCGCGGCGCGTTTGCCCGCCTCATTGACAGTGAACCCGACTTGCAGGTGGTGGCCCAAGCCCACGACGGCAACAGTACCCTGCAACAACTGGCGGACAACCCCTGCAACGTGCTGCTGCTAGACCTCAACATGCCCGAACCCAGTGGCAGCCAACTGATTGTCCTGATCCGAGAAAAATGGCCCAAACAGCGCATATTGGTGGTCAGCATGCACAACACACCGCGCATTGTCCGCACCGCGCTGGATGCCGGGGCCAACGGCTACATCACCAAAGACAGCGAACCCCACATCTTGCTCAACGCCTTACGGCTGGTCGCGGGTGGCGGCCGCTTTGTGGAACCCAGCCTGATGGAAGCCATGCTGTTTGCCCCTGCATTGAGAACCCCGTTGACCCCACGCGAGTCTGAAATCTTGCAGCGGCTGGCCGCCGGCCAAAGCCACAACACCATCTCGCGCGAGCTGTACATCAGTGACAAAACGGTCAGCTCGCACAAAGCCAACCTCATGGCCAAGCTAGACATCGATAATTTTTCTGACCTACTGCGCTACGCCATGGACAACGGGCTTTCGCCAAAATCATGATTTAGAAGTACATAAATACAACTTTACAAAAATTATGATCATTTAAATTAGGCACAACGCCGTAATACCAAGGCTGCTAAGAAATTTCTGAATTACTTCTCAAGACTTCCCCAAACAAGCCGCTAGAAAAACTCATAACATTTGCCTCGCCAACAAAAACAACTACTTACCTCAGAATTTAGTAGTTACAAATAGTTTGCTAGGTGGTGCACCTTTTGCTCCGAATTGATTAAAAGGTCACGATCATGAACCATCGTTTTTCCACATTGAAGTTTTTGGGTTTGCTGTTGAGCACCGGGTTGGTTTCCGGATCTGCGATGGCACAGCTCTCGGTCGGCTCGTTGATCGGCGTGGTTGAAGCCACCGCCAATGCGTCAGTCACTATCTTGAACCCTCTTTCCATCACAGCAACCGGACTTGGCATGAGCTTTGGCAATGTGGTGACCAGTTCACAGCCAGGCACCGTTGTTCTGGCTCCAACGGGCACCCGAACAGTCACCGGCGGTGCAGGCACCATGGGGCAAGCTGGGACTGTGTCTGCTGCATCCTTCGACGTCACCGGACAAAAAAATGCGACTTATTCAATCGCTCTGCCTGTGCTGGCCACCTTGAATCCACAAAGCGGGGAAACAGGATTGCCAATGGCCGTCACGGCCTTCACCAGCACTCTCACAGCCACCGTGCTGCCCATCGTATGGAACGGTGTGCTGGGAACGGCTGGCACCGCGACCTTCAACGTAGGTGGCACCTTGACGGTTGGCTTGAATCAGGCCGCTGGCCTCTACACAGGCACATTTCCAGTCCTCCTGGCCTACAACTGATTCAATCGATGCTCGTGAATGAAAAAGCGCCCACTTAGCGCTCTGTGCTTTGTGTTGATGGCCAGTCTGACCGCTGCCAACGGGGTGCAGTCAGCGGGTGTGAGCGCCAGCGCCAGCGCCACGATTGTCGTCTCCACCCATGTATCGACATCGGTGTCGGCGGCCTGCAAGGAGGCCAAGTCTGGCGACCCGAAAGAACGCTGCCCTGAACCCGTGACCTTGCAAGTGCTGAACGATGGCACGCTGATTGGCACGCAAGGTGTCTCGCTGACCGTCAGCCGTGAGGCCGACGCCAGCAACGCGGCAACAGCCACGCTGGCCTACGACTGAGTTTGATGCGTTTTTCAACCTAGCCCCGTCCATGATGTTGTCTCATCGTTTGAAACTTTCCCTTGCTTGGCTGCTGTGCGGACTGCCCTTGCACGCACACGCCGTCTGCATCGGTTGCACGATGATTGTGACCAAGGTGGTGGGCAGTGATTTGCGCTTTGGCCCGGTGGTCGTCATCACGCCGGGCACGCTCACCCTGAACCCACAAACAGGTGCGCGTTCGGGTACGGCGCACGTGGTGACGCCTGGGTCTTTAGGCAGCAGTGCAGGGCCAGCCGCCTTCAGGGTGACCTGCGTCGGGGTTGGCAGCCTGTCTTACCAAGTCGCGGTTGTCAGCAGCCCTGCCAGCCTGAACACGGCCTCCGGCGTCATGCAGATCGGCAACTTCACCACTTTTCCTGCGGCGTCCATTGACCGCCAAGTCACCAGTTGCCTGACCTATTCGGAAATCGTCACCGTCGGGGCGACCTTGACTGTCGGTGCGTCTCAGTCGCCGGGCAGCTATAGCCCAGCCTCCGAAATGACGTTGGCAGTCCGCATCACCGCCAACCATTGAGTTAGCAAGCACCATGCCGCATTTTAAAAATAAACCGTTGCTCCGGACTTGCATCCTCGGACTGCTGTCCGCCTTGCTGGCGCCCTTAGCCTTGGCTGACCTCATGCTTTTCCCGACCCGCGTCGAAATGGAAAAAAACCAACGCGCCACGCAAGTCGAGTTGGTCAACCGCGGGCAAGCCACTGAGAGCTACCGCATCAGCGTGGTGAACCGCCGGATGACCGTCACCGGCCAAATTGTGGCGGCTGACAACGCTGAGCCCGACGAACGCTTTGCCAGCGACATGCTGCGCTATTCGCCGCGCCAAGTGACGCTGAAGGCGGGTGAGTCGCAAACCGTGCGTATCAGCCTGCGCAAGCCTGCGGGCTTGGCCAACGGCGAATACCGCTCGCACCTGCAGTTTGACCGCCTACCCGACGTTGAAGGCAGCGCAAACATTGAACAGACTGACAAGCCTGCGTCAGGCGACTTTGCTATCCGCCTGACCGCGCTGGTGGGCGCCAGCATTCCGGTGATCGTACGCCATGGCGACACCTCGGCCAGCGTCACCTTAGACACACTCGTCCTTGAGGCAGCAGCCAAAGTCGAAGGCCAAGCCGACAACCCGCCACTGCTGGCCTTTCACATGAACCGCAGTGGCAGTCGTTCGGTTTACGGCAATTTGCTGGCCACTTACACGCCGCTAGGTGGCAAGCCAATCGACGTCAGCCAAGTCAACGGCGTGGCGGTGTATGTCCCCAACAGCTTGCGCAAGGCCAAACTGCCCATCGCCCTACCCGAGAGCATGGCACTCAAAGGCGGGGTCATCCATCTGACCTTCTCACAGCGACCAGAAGACGGTGGCAAGCCCATGGCACAGGCCTCACTGGCCCTGCCGTGAAGCCCTTCGCATCGCGCTGAAAGAACCCGGATGCGGCTGACCAGTGGCTTGATGCTGGCTCTGCTGTGCGCGGCGCCCAACCCCAGCGCTTGGGCGCAAAACCCCCTGCCCAAGGCAGCTCTGGCCAAAGCTACCGAGGCCAACGAGCTCAATTTGCTGCTGCTTGAAGTTCGACTCGACGGCAGCCTGTTGGCCGACTCGCTCACCGCCTACGAAGTGGGAAACGACGTTTTGCTGCCACTGGGCGAGATGGCGCGCCTGCTGACCATCGGCATCACGCTAGACACATCTTCACGCAGCGCTGCCGGTTTTGTGCTGCGCGAAGACCAACCGTTCAGGCTGGAGATGGGCGCTAACAGCGTGACGCTGCCCGGCCAAAGTGAAGCGGTGGACCCGACCCAACTACGCTGGCTGGACAATGACATTTACGTCCCTTCACGCCTGCTGCAGCGTTGGTGGCCGATTGACCTAGAGTTCAGCCTCTCGGCGCTGAGCCTGCAGGTGTTGCCGCGTGAAACGCTGCCGATTCAAGCCCGACTGGCCCGTGAAAGTGATGCTGCACGACTGAGGTCGCGAGGCGGTGCTTATCAAGACCCCGGCTTTCCCCGGGCACAGCCGGACTATCGCTTAGTCGACGTACCCTTTATCGACCAGACCCTGGGTTTGCAAACCAGCCGCGACAGCACCGGTCAGATCCGCACCGACATGACTTACAACGCCTTCATCACCGGCGACCTGCTGGGCATGGAAGCCTCGATGTTTGTCACTGGATCACAAAGCCAAGGCAGTCAAAGCACCAACCCCCAAGCGCGATTAACACTGTCGCGCCACGACCCGGACGCCAACTTGCTCGGACCTCTGCGCGCCCGCACCGTGGCCCTCGGCAACGTTGCCTTGCCCGCACTGAATAACGTGGTGCGTGCCGTCGGTGGCGGTAATGGCTTGGTGGTGAGCAACAGGCCACTCAACCAACCCAGCAGCTATGGGCTGCACACCTTGCGCGGCGACCTGCCGCCGGGCTGGGACGTGACGCTGTACTTCAACGATGCCTTGATCGGTTTTCAGCAGTCGCGCCCGGACGGGCTGTACCAGTTTGCAGACCAGCCACTGGTTTTCGGCAACAACGAATTTCGGCTGGTTTTCAACGGCCCGCTGGGCCAAACACGGATCGAGCGCGAGGCGTTTTTGCTGGACGACACCTTGACCAAACCGGGCAACTTTTACTACACGGCCGGCGGGCAGCGCGGCGACGACGGCAGTGATCGTCAGAACTTTCAAGCAGACTTTGGCTTGGCCGACAACGTAGCCGCAACCGCCGGACTTGTCAGCATTGACCTAGGCTTGGGCACTGAGGCGCGGCATTACAGCAACGTCGGGCTGCGCGCATCGGCTCTGGGCATGCTCATGAGCGCCGACCATGTGTCAGCCACCGGCGGTGGTTCACTCACTGAAGTCGGCGTGCGCACCGGACTAGGTCACTTTTCAGTCGATCTCACGCACACGCAACTGAGCAACTTCAGCAGCGACTTCTTTGTCGCCAGCAGTGACACGCTCAAACAGCGCACGCGCGCACGCCTGACTGGCCGCATGCTGTTCAGCAATGGCTTGGTGTTGCCCGTCGGGCTGGACGTTTTTCGCGAGGTGACGGCCTCCGGCGGCCGCAGCTTGAACGCCCAAGGCCGCGTGTCGCTCAACCTGCAAAACACCAACTACACCAATGCCTTGAATCTACAAACTTACGACGGCCAGCGCACCACCAGCGGTGCGTTGCAGGTCTATCGGCGTATGGCGGGCGTTGGTTTGAGCAGCCAGTTGGCCTACACGCTGGAGCCCGACAGCAGGCTCTCCAGCGTGGCCATCATGGCCGACAAAAATCTCACCCAAGCTTCCCGAGTCAGCCTTGGTCTGATGCAAAGCATGACACCCAGCGTGGCCACCGTGTCGGCCGGCTACAACCGAAGTTTTGGCAGCTTTGGCATGGGCGTGAACGCACGTTACAGCAGCAATGGCGAGGTGGGCATCGGCGTGCAGTTGTTCATGGCCATTGGGCGCGACCCGCGCAGCGGGAACTGGGCGCGCAACTGGCAACCGATGGCCGCGGCGGGCGCTGTCTCAGCACGGGCTTTTGTAGACGCCAACATGAACGGCCTCTTTGACATCGACGAAGAACCGGTTGAAGGCGCTGGCTTTATTTTGAACGGCGGCAGCCGTCACCCCGTGCGCACCAACGCCGATGGCGTTGCCTACATGAGCCATATGACGCCGCGCCAATTCGCCGACGTGGCGATTGACACTGGTACGCTTGAAGACCCGCAGTGGCAGGCTGCCACCCCAGGCGTGCGTGTGTTGCCGCGTCCCGGCAAAGTGGTGTTGGTGGATTTTCCGGTGGTCATGACCAGTGAGATCGACGGCACCGTCTACTTAGAAGAAGATGGCAAAACCCGCGGTATTGGCAACGCTTTATTGGAGCTGGTGAACGAGCGCGGTGAAGTGGTCACAACCCAACGCAGCGCCGCCGACGGTTATTACATCGTGCCAGCAGTCAAGCCCGGGCGCTATACCTTGCGCTTGGCGGCGGAACAGCTTCGCAGCTTGGGCTTAGTGGCCAATCAAAGCCAACCTATCAACATGAAAGCCGACGGCGAATACGTCAACGGCATGGACTTCACGCTGCGCGCCGCGCCCTGACAGCCCCCACAAGCACCAGCAAACCGGGGACCAAAATCATCGCCCAGATGATGGAGCTGAGGTTTTCTTTGACCCAGGTGAAGTTGCCAAACAGATAACCTGCACCGCACAAACCCACCACCCAGATAAAAGCACCGATCACGTTGTAGGCGGTGAACTTGCGGCGATCCATCTCGGCGACACCGGCGACAAAAGGCGCAAAGGTGCGAACGAACGGCATGAAGCGAGCCAAGATGATGGTGACGCCGCCGTAGCGTTCGTAAAAGTTGTGTGCTTGGTCGAAAGCGCGTTTGTTGAAAAACCGGGAGTCTTCCCACTGAAACACCTTGGGGCCGAAGTAACGGCCGATGGTGTAGTTGCACTGGTCGCCCAAAATAGCCGCCACCAGCAAGACACAGATAGACACCGGCAGGCTGATCAAACCCACACCGCACAAAGCCCCAACAATGAAGAGCAGCGAGTCGCCCGGCAAAAACGGCATCACCACCACACCGGTCTCAACAAAGATGATGGCGAACAGCAGCGCATAGACCCACATGCCGTAATGTTGCGTGAAGGTCTCCAAGTGACGGTCAATGTGAAGAATGAAGTCGATCAAAAAGCTAATAATTTCCATAGAACCGATTTTGACACGGCCTAAAATCTACCAGTGAATACTGCTGTAACCGCCCCACCCCGTCGCCCCATCCGAGAATTGCCTGATGAGCTGATCAGCCAAATTGCCGCAGGCGAAGTGGTCGAACGCCCAGCGTCGGTGGTGCGTGAGTTGGTCGACAACGCCTTGGACGCCGGCGCCCGCCAAGTCACGGTGCGGCTGTTGGCTGGCGGCGTGCGGCTGATATTGGTTGAAGACGACGGCGCCGGCATTCCAGCCAGCGAGTTGGCGATTGCCTTGCGCCGCCACGCCACCAGCAAGATCGCCTCGTTGCAAGACTTGGAAGCCGTCGGCACGATGGGCTTTCGGGGCGAGGCGCTGGCCGCCATCAATTCGATTGCCGACATGAGCCTGATCTCGCGCTCGGGCGACGCCGAAGCTGACGCCAGCGCGGGCGGGCACGCTTGGCAGTTGGACGGCCGCACCGGCGAGATCCAACCGGCCGCGCGCAGCCGCGGCACCAGCGTTGAAGTGCGCGAGCTGTTTTACGCCACACCAGCCCGGCGCAAATTTTTGAAGACCGACGCCACCGAGCTGTCGCACTGCATTGAAGCCGTCCGGCGACATGCGCTGGTGCGCCCCGACGTGGGCTTTGCCATCTGGCACGAAGGCAAGCTGGTCGAGCAGTGGCGCGCCTGCACCGAGGCGCTGCTAACAGACGACCGAGTGGCCGCGCTTGACCAGCGCTTGGCCGACGTGTTGGGCGCCGAATTTGTGGCGCAATCCATCGCCGTGAATTACGAAAGCAGTGCACGCCGCCTAGACGGTGGACCGGCCGTGCGCGTCTGGGGTAGGGCCGGCATTCCGGATGCCGCACGCTCCCGCGGCGACCAGCAGTTTGCCTATGTGAACGGTCGCTATGTGCGCGACAAAGTGCTCACCCACGCCGCCCGCAGCGCCTATGAAGACGTGTTGCACGGCCACAGGCAGCCGGTCTACGCGCTGTATGTCGAGATGGACCCGGCCCGCGTCGATGTGAACGTGCACCCGACCAAGATTGAAGTGCGTTTTCGGGACAGCCGCGAAGTGCACCAAGCCGTGCGCCACGCCGCTGAAAATGCGTTGGCGGTGCCGCGCTCGCAAATCGGTGGAGCCGTTGTCGGTAGCGGCATGGGCGCAGTGGATACGAATGCGTCCTTGCAAACCGCTGGCCTGCAAGGCTTTGTGTCGGATGCCCAGCGCGCCGCCCGCGGCTTGGGTTGGGCGCAACCCGGCATGGATTTTTCAGCGCGGACGGATCAACGCACTGATCACCGCGTCAGCGACTTCGAAGCCATGTGGCCAGTCGCTGCGGGTCTGTCTGGACTTTCAACAGGACCGACCGCCGATGCGCTGCGCAACCAGTCGACGAGAATACCCATTAACGCCGAAGCACCCAACTTGCCGCCTGGCGACTGGCCGCTGGGTAAAGCACTGGCGCAACTGCAAGG
>JBEDKR010000018.1:0-12947 GCA_041172005.1 Pseudomonadota bacterium | reverse complement strand
TCAGATGGTCGAGCGCCATGTCGAGCGTGCTGCGTTTTTCCTGCGCCACCGCGAAACGCGCGGCCACCGTCGGGCCGGCTGCCTTGGCCTTGCCAATCGCCTGCAAGCTGGCGTCGAGCGCGACGACGCTTTGCGCATTCAGCGTACCGGGCGACTGGACCAAATGGAAATGCACGCCGCTGTAACCGAGCCCCGTGAGGATGGTTTGCGCGACCTTCATTTGCGCTGTCAAGCCGGCCAAATAGTCGGGCGCCTCTTCGTCCGTCACCAGCACCGCCACTTGCCGTGCGCCTAGCGCGACGGCACTCAGCCAAAGATCGATGCCGACGCTGGCGGTGTGCCACAAAGCCTGCGGAATCATGCTGGCGGGCACGCCTTGGGCTGAACCCAACTGCGCCGCACGACCCAAAGCCTCAATGGCTTTTTGGCCGCTGCCTTGGCTGTGAAACAGCAAGCTGGCGTCTTGGCCGCCGGCTCGGGCGTAGGTGCTCAGCAAGGTTTTCAGGCGCACGCCTTGCTCGCTGGCACGCGGGTAGGCGTAGGTCAGCGCACCCGTTGGGCAAACCGTGGTGCAGGCACCGCAGCCGATGCACAGGTTCGGGTTGACCTTGATTTGCTGGCGGCTTTTTTCGCTGCTGATCGCGCCGGCCGAGCAGATGTCGACGCAGGCATTGCAGCCGACGGTTTCGTTGCGGCTGTGGGCGCAGATTTTTTGTTTGTAGGCAAAAAACTTGGGCTTTTCAAACTCGCCGACCATGTCGCGCAGCTTGACCACCGTCGGCAGCAAACCGGGCGTGGCCAAACCGACAAAGCCCGGCAAGGCGAAATAACCTTGCGGCGGCGCATGCAGCGTGATCAGCGGCTTGGCGCCGAGGTCAAGCACCACGTCAAAGGCCTCGGTCAAAGCTTGTGGCGCGCGCGAAAAATCAATCGCGCCAGCCACTTTGCAGACCGCCACACAGTCGCGATGCGACGTGCATTTGTTGCTGTCGACTTGGTAGCTCAGGTCAATCGCGCCTTCGGGGCAAACGGCGACGCAGGCGTTGCAGCGGGTGCACAGGTCGAGGTCAATCGGGTTGGTTTTGTTCCAGTTCAACTCAAAAGCGCCAAGCCAGCCCTTGAGCTGCAGCGCCTCGCCGCTGATGACCGGGTACTGGCGCTCTTGCGCTGGTGGCAGTGCACCACCTTGGGCCGACACGCCTTGCGCAAAAATCGTCACGCTCAGGGTGTCAGACAGCATCGCCGCGACCTGCTCGGCCTGGTCAACCGGGCCAACGATGAGCAGCCGACCGGTGCTTTTGTAGGTGACGGTGGCCACCGGTTCTGCTTCTGGCAAATGCGCGGCAGCCAGCAGCGCCGCCACTTTGGGCATGGCGTTGGCAGCGTCTTTGCTCCAGCCACCGGTCTCGCGAATGTTCACGAACTTGATCGGCGACACCGCGCCGACCGTCTCCGAGCCGAGTTCGGCAAACAGGCGTTTTTCTTGGGTGCAGGCCACCACCACGTCGTCCCCGGACTGAATGGCTTTTTGAAATGCCCCGGCCTCACGGCGGCACAGGGCCGAATGCAGCGTTAACTCTTCATTCAGCGCTGCGCCCAGTGTCTGGGCCTTCAGGGGCATGGTCTGGTTGCAGTCGCAAATCAATGTGGGCATGGTCTTCCTGGCGAATACCGGAAGGCATGAGCGCTTCCGGCTGGGGGTCTGTGTCGGGGTTAGGCAAGGCAGTCAGCTCTTCAGGAGCCGGTTCTGACTGTGCCACTGAATCATCGGCCGGTGTATGCGCGGTTTCCCGGGCTGGCTCGGCGGCGTCTTTGGCTTTTTGAGCCTCTTCCTCGTCATCGTCAAAGAGCTTGAGGAACTTGGCGCTGGCCATCTGCCGCAGCATCGACAGCGGCAGCGGATCGGGTATCGAATAATCGTCGATGTAAATATCCAGCCGGTCCATCACGTTGAAGTGCGGGTCGGCGAACAGCTTTTTCATGGCAGCGTTGCGCACGCCGGGCTCGACGCCACGGCTCATGAATGGCTTGAAGTCGGAGTCTTTGGTCAGGTCTTTGACGTCATCCAATGACAGTTGCTGGGCGGGTTCGGCCGGCTCGGCAGACTCAGCACCGGGCGCTGGCTTGGCTGGTGTCTCTGTGGGCAGGCCTGCCCCGCCTTCAGACTTGACTCCGGCAGGCAGCGTCGCGCCAGCAGTTGGCAGCGGCGAAGCCGGCTGGGGTTCATCCAGCGGCTTGCCTTGCAGCGCATCGTTTTTGCGGCGCGCCCATCGCCCCAGAAAGCCATCAGCACCTTCAGCCATTACGCGGCCCTCTCATTTTGTCGGTACTGACCCGCGCCGGATTGCCAAAGCGGTCCTGCAAGGTCTTGAAGCTCTCCGGGCGCTTGCGACGCTTGAGTTCATGCACATGATGTTGGTCGACAAAGGCCTGCATCCAGCTCAGCACCTCAATCGGCGCAGGCACTTGCTCGACGGACTCTTGCGAATCCAGCCAACGGCCGGCGTCGTGGTAACTCAGCGTCACCGTCTGCGGCACGGCGATGCATTCATCGCTGATGGCCGGCTCTTCTTCCATCCGCCAGACCACCCAAAAACAGGGGTGATCGGTCGTCAAATTCAGGTGATAACCCTCAGCGTCGTCGGTGAACAGCTCGACCGTGAAACCCGGGTGCAGCCAGCGCTCCTGTTGATCGTCTTTGAGCAGTTGGCGCGGCTGCGTGCCAAAACCATCTTCATGCGGAATGATTTCAGACAGGCTCCAGCGCCAAGGCTGCCAACGGTTGTCGATGCGCTCACGCTGCATGACCACCGCCACCTGCGTGAACGGCCGGCGCACAGCCTCGGCCGCATCAAGCGAGGCAGCTTCTGGCGAACCAACGGCAGCAGGGGAATACAAGACAAATCCAGACATGGCCGGGAGTGTACGGTGGACAGCGCCCACACCGGCGGCATGGGCTCTTGCCGCCAGGGGTTAATCTCGGCATTCAAACCAACGCCGCTCTGCAGGTTCACCATGACGCCCTTCACACTCAAACCCCTCAACGAGGGCACTTGCCAACTGCTGGATGCGCAGGGCCAGCATGTCGGCAATTTGAAATGGATCAACGGCCTGTGGAAATTCAAAGCCATTGGCTACGGCCCGCAAGGCGAGGTGATTCCCGGCGGCGGGCCGCTGACCGACCGGCACAACACCAGCTTTGCACGGCTGGATGCGGCGGAGATTGGCGCTGGGCTGGGGCAACCCTGAGGCGGCTCTGGCTGGGCGGGCAAAGCCCTTTGTACGTCACCGCGACATCTAGAATGGCGACCACATGACAAGACGCTTTGCAACACTGACGAGACACTCTCTGCTGGCTACGCTGGCTCATGGGCTGTTTGGGCTTCATGGGCTTTTTGGCCTTGTCGTGTTCGGTGCGGCATCGGCGTCATTTGCCGCCGAAGTCAGTGTCGCGGTGGCGTCCAACTTCACGGCACCGATGCAAAAAATCGCCCGGGCTTTTGAGGCCGACACCGGCCACAAGGCGCTGCTGGCCTTCGGAGCCACCGGGGGCTTCTATGCACAAATCAAAAACGGTGCACCTTTTCAGATACTGCTGGCGGCCGACAACGAGACCCCTGCACGGCTTGAAAAAGAGGGCTTGGGTGTGGCTGGCGCCCGCTTCACCTATGCCGTCGGCAAACTGGTGCTGTGGAGCCAACAGCCCGGTTTGGTGAACGACCAAGGCGATGTCTTGCGCAAAGGTGGCTTTGATAAGTTGGCCATTGCCAACCCCAAACTCGCGCCTTACGGTGCAGCAGCGATGGAGACTCTCACAAAGCTCGGCCTACAAACACAGCTGAAACCCAAGTTCGTGGAAGGCGCCAACATCGGCCAGACCTTGCAGTTTGTCGCCAGTGAAAACGCCGCACTTGGCTTTGTGGCCTTGTCCCAGGTTTTTGCGGAGGGACGACTGACACAAGGCTCAGCGTGGATTGTTCCGGCGAATTTTCATGCGCCAATTCAGCAGGACGCGGTGCTGCTGAAGACCGGCAAAGCCAACGCGGCGGCCAATGCCCTGATGACCTATCTTCAGGGTGACAAAGCACGGACCATCATCCGCGCCTACGGCTACGACCTGTGAGCTGGTTATCCCTCCCAGAGTTTGACCGCCACGCACTGTCGGCCATTTGGCTGACGCTGGAGTTGGCGAGCCTGACCACGGTTTTATTGCTCCTCATCGCTACGCCGATTGCCTGGTGGCTGTCGCGCTCCAAATCATGGTGGCGCGGTCCCATTGCCGCAGTCGTGGCGTTGCCGCTGGTCTTGCCGCCCACCGTGCTGGGCTTTTATCTGCTGGTGGCACTGGGGCCGAACGGGCCGATTGGCCAGTTCACGCAGGCGATGGGCTGGGGCACCTTGTCTTTCACGTTTGCCGGCCTGCTGCTGGGTTCGGTTATTTACTCCATGCCATTTGCAGTACAGCCGATTTTGCATGCGTTTGAAGCCATCGGCGAACGCCCGATGGAGGTCGCCGCCACGCTGCGGGCGCGGCCCATCGATGCTTTTTTCAGCGTGGCGCTGCCGCTGGCCCGGCCCGGTTTTATCACCGCCGCTATTTTGAGTTTTGCCCACACCATCGGTGAGTTTGGCGTGGTGCTGATGATTGGCGGCAACATCCCCGACAAGACCCGCGTGGTGTCGACGCAGATTTATGGCCATGTGGAAGCCATGGAGTACGCGCAAGCCCATTGGCTGGCCGGCGGCATGCTGGCGTTTGCCTTTGCGGTGTTGCTGGGCCTGTCCCTGATGAACCGTCAAAACACCCAGGTCGTGACATGAGCGTGCCCACGAGTCGTATCCAGCTGAAGCTGCAGAGAGCCGACTTTGCGCTGGATGTCGACCTTGAGTTACCGGGCCAGGGCATCACGGTGTTGTTTGGTGTGTCCGGTTCTGGCAAGACCAGCTTGCTGCGCTGCGTGGCCGGTCTGGAACGCACGCCGGGCGCGCTGGTGTCGATTGCCGGCGAGACCTGGCAAGACGACGCTGCCGGCGTTTACCTGCCGACCTGGCAACGCCCGCTGGGCTATGTGTTTCAGGAGGCCAGCTTGTTTGAGCACCTGACTGTGCGGGGCAATTTGCAATTTGGCTTGAAGCGCACCCAGGGTGCCGACACCTTGGCTTTGACCGCCGCCATCGACTTGCTCGGCATTGGCGCGCTGCTGGAGCGCACCACCAAACAGTTATCAGGCGGAGAACGTCAGCGCGTGGCAATTGCCCGCGCATTGGCGACACAACCCCGCTTGCTGCTGCTGGACGAGCCGCTGGCCGCACTCGACCACGCCCGCCGGCAAGACATCCTGCCCTGGCTGGAGCGCCTGCGCGATGAGCTGAAAACCCCCATGCTTTACGTCACGCATTCCTCAGACGAAGTGGCCCGGCTGGCCGACACCCTGGTGGTACTGGACGCGGGCCAGGTCAAGGCCTGTGGCCCGGTCGCCGAAGTCCTGGCCGGACTTGATATCCCGGTGGTGCTGGGTGACGAGGCCGGTGCGCTGCTGTCTGCCCGCATCGAGGTGCGCGATGCGGGCTGGCATCTGGCGCAGCTTAAATTCAACGGTGGCAGCCTCTGGGTTCGTGATACCGGTCTGCCGCTGGGGCAGCTGGTGCGCGTTCGGGTGTTGGCGCGCGATGTCAGCATTGCCCTGGACAAACCCAGCCAGACCAGCATCCAGAATTTGCTGCCCTGTGTGGTGTTGGCGATGGGTCCGGATACCCATCCGTCTCAAGCCCTGGTGCGTCTCCGGTGTGGCGAGTCCATTTTGCTGGCGCGCGTCACTTCACGTGCGGTTAATGATTTGCAACTGACACTTGGCATGCAGGTCTGGGCGCAGGTGAAATCGGTGGCGTTGGTTGAGTAGTTTTTTTAACCATTAGGCAAAACAACCCGCGCCGGTTTCCTCGCCAACATGAAAGACACCGACCCCAGCGCCGACAGTATCGACAACACGGTGAAGCCGAGCCGGTAATCGCCGGTCAGGTCGGCCAACATGCCGGCGACCATCGGCCCAGCAATCTGGCCCACAGCGATGATCGCGGCTGAGATCCCCATGATGGCACCGATCGCCTGACGGCCAAAATAATCGGCACGGATCGCCTGCATGAACGGACCGCGCAGACCCCAAGCCAAGCCGTGAAACATAGCAAAGGCGATCAAGCCCTGCATCTGGCTTGAATACGTCAGGAACATCAAACCAAGTGCATGCGACAACATGCACAGCGCCGCCACTTTTCGCTTTTCAAACCGGTCGCCGATTGCGGCACCCAGCAGCACACCCAACAGTTGCCCAAAAGTCATCAGCATGATGACCCAGCCCGCCATCGCAAACGAGTAGCCGAGGCCCTCTCGCATGTGGGTGATCGCATGGACGTTGACGGCAGTGACCACCAACAAGGCCAGTCCGTGGCCGGTCGCCAGCAACCAAAACGCTTGCGTGCTAAGGGCTTCCCGAAGTGAAAATTCTTGTGCTACGGTGGCTTTCAAAACGACCGATTCGGGCGTCTCGTTTTCTGGCCGAATGCCATCGACAAATTCACCATGGTCTTCGGGCCGCCGACGGATCATGCGCGCCAAGGGCAAGCCGACCACCAGGGCCAAGACGCCTGAAGCCGCCGCTGTGGCACGCCAGCCCCACTGCTGCATAGACCAAGCCATGGCAGGCACCACCAAGCCGCCCAGCGCCAAACCCAAGCTCATGATGGAGAGCGCACGGGCGCGGTATTTTTCAAACCAGTGGACGATGGCTATAGAGAGCGGGAAATAGCCGCCCAAACTGGCGCCAACTGCCATCAAAATAGCACTGGCATAAAAAGTAGCGACGCTGTCCACCTGACTCAGCAGCAAGAGCCCGGCACTGAAAATCACGATGCCCCAGCGAACGATGGATTGCGGGCCCCAGCGGTCCATCAACCAACCGAGCAGCGGTCCGATGATGGCGGACTCAGCCGACTGCAGGGCCGCAGCCCCTGACAAGGTGGTCTTGCTCCAGCCCATTTCTTCCGACAAGACCGCGATGTAGAGGCCGAAACTCTGCAGCAGCAAAGCGCCTATCAAGAACTGGATGCCGCAAGCCGCACCGACCATGCGCCAGCCGTAGAACATCTTCATCCGGCCTTCTTTCGGCCTGATGTCAAATTTTCCATGCGGCTGAGTATCAAGCTGAAGCCAGCTTTAATCAGGTATTTTTAGAAATCGTGATGGTCGGAAACTTAGACGAAAAGTCTTTGTTCTTGGCTGCAATCGAGACCGCGACTTTGCGCGCCACAGCTTTGTAAATGCCAGCCACATCACCATCGGGGTCGGCCACCACAGTCGGTCGGCCGTTGTCAGCCTGCAGGCGAATTTGCATGTCTAGGGGCAAAGCGCCAAGGTAGTCCATGCCGTAGTCAGCCGCCATTTTTTTACCGCCGTCTGCACCAAAAATATGTTCGGTGTGGCCACAGTTGCTGCAGACGTGCACCGCCATGTTTTCAACAATACCAAGAATCGGCACGCCGACTTTCTCGAACATCTTGATGCCTTTTTTGGCATCCAGCAAAGCGATGTCTTGTGGCGTGGTGACGATCACGGCGCCCGTCATCGGCACGCGCTGGCTCAGCGTCAGCTGGATGTCGCCGGTGCCAGGCGGCATGTCGACGATCAAATAATCGAGGTCTTTCCAGTTGGTCTGACGCAGCAGCTGCTCCAGCGCCTGCGTGGCCATCGGGCCGCGCCAGATCATGGCTTCGTCTTGTGCCACCAAAAAGCCGATCGACATGACCTGGATGCCGTAGTTTTCCATCGGCTCCATGTTTTTGCCGTCGACGCTTTCAGGCCGGCCTTCAATGCCCATCATCATCGGCTGGCTGGGGCCGTAAATATCGGCATCCAGCAAACCAACGCTGGCGCCTTCAGCGGCCAAGGCCAGCGCCAAATTAACGGCGGTGGTGCTTTTGCCAACGCCGCCCTTGCCCGACGCCACGGCAATGATGTTTTTCACGTTTGGCAGCAGTTGCACGCCGCGCTGCACGCTGTGGCTGGATATCTTGAAAGACACGTTGACCGAGACGTTGTTGACGCCCGGAACGGCCTTGACGGCAGCGATCAACTGCTTGCGAAAACCAGCCAACTGACTCTTGGCTGGATAGCCCAATTCAACGTCAAAGGACACGTCACCGTCGGTCAGCAACAGGTTTTTAACCGCTTTGGTGCTGACGAAATCTTTGCCCGTGTTCGGATCGATGACGGCCTGCAAGGCGTTAAAGATCGCCTGCTGGCTAAGTTGTTGTTCTGCCGCCATGAAATCTATCTCCGGTTTTATTAGATGCCGCTAAGGCGACAAAGTCTGTGAAAAGTTTGGTCAGAAGTCTAACGCCCGTCCATCTTCCGCACTGGCTGAAGGGCTTAGTTGCCCCCCAACGACATAAAATCTCGAGTTAGTTCAATAAAGATGTCTATGTCCCAGCGCCGCCTATTTGTCACCACTGCTCTGCCGTATGCCAACGGCAACTTCCACATCGGCCACATCATGGAGTACATCCAGGCCGACATCTGGGTCCGCTTCCAGCGAATGCAGGGCCACGACGTGAATTTTGTCGGTGCCGACGACGCCCACGGCGCGCCGATCATGATTGCCGCCGAAAAAGCGGGCAAAACGCCGCAGCAATTTGTCGCCGACATCGCAGCCGGCCGCAAGCCTTATCTGGACGGTTTTCACATCAGCTTTGACAACTGGAGTTCCACCGATTCGCCGGAAAACCATGAGCTAGCCCGGCAGATTTACCGCGACCTGCGAGACAACCCGCAGGGCTCCTTGATCGAAACCAAAACCGTCGAGCAGTTCTTTGACACTGAAAAGAACATGTTTCTGCCAGACCGTTTCATCAAAGGTGAATGCCCGAAATGCCACGCCAAAGACCAGTACGGTGACAACTGCGAAGTCTGCGGTGCGGTTTATGCACCCACCGATTTGATCAACCCTTTCTCCGCCTTGTCGGGTGTGACACCAGTGCTAAAAAGCTCGGAGCATTTTTTCTTCAAATTATCAGACCCGCGTTGCGTTGAATTTCTAGAAAACTGGACGCAAGGCCAAGACGAATCCGGCAAGCCTCGGCTGCAACCGGAAGTCGCCAACAAGGTCAAGGAATGGTTTTCGGTGCGAACCAACCCGGACGGCACGCAAAGCGAAGGCCTGGGCGACTGGGACATCAGCCGTGACGCACCCTACTTCGGCATCGAAATTCCTGACGCCCCCGGCAAGTACTTTTACGTTTGGCTGGACGCGCCGGTCGGCTACCTCGCCTCCTTGAAAAACCTGCTCGACCAACGCGGCCAAGACTACGACGCCTACATGGCCGACCCGTCGCTGGAGCAGTACCACTTCATTGGCAAAGACATCGTGACGTTTCACACTTTGTTCTGGCCGGCAATGCTGAAGTTCAGCGGTCGCAAGACGCCGAACAACATTTTTGTGCACGGCTTTTTGACCGTCAACAACGGCGAGAAAATGAGCAAGAGTCGCGGCACCGGACTCGATCCGCTGAAGTACCTCGGCCTCGGCATGAACCCAGAATGGCTGCGCTACTACTTGGCCGCCAAGCTGAATGCACGCAATGAAGACATCGACTTCAATGCCGACGACTTCATGGCACGCGTCAACAGCGACTTGGTAGGTAAATACATCAACATCGCCAGCCGCGCGGCGGGCTTCATCAGCAAACGCTTTGGCGGTCAGTTGGGCCACATCACCGCTGACGGGGCAGCGCTGCTCGACGCGCTAAGGGCGCAACGCAGCGTGATCGAGCCGCTTTACGAAAGCCGCGAATTCGCCAAAGCCGCGCGTGAAGTGATGTTGCTGGCCGATCAGGTAAACGCCTATGTAGACCAAAACAAACCTTGGGAACTGGCCAAAAAAGAAGGGATGGAAGCGCGCCTGCACGACGTTTGCACCGTGTGTATCGAGGCCTTCCGTTTGCTGAGCCTCTACCTGAAGCCGGTGTTACCGGCACTGGCCGCGCAAGTCGAAGACTTCCTGAAAACGCCGGCTATGCGCTTTGCCGATGCCGCCACGCCGCTCGGCCAAGGCCATGTGATTGGTGACTACAAACACCTGATGCAGCGCGTCGATGTGAAACAACTCGATGCCTTGTTTGAGCCGCCTGCCGGTGCAGAACCAGCGGTCACTGAGGCCTTTGCTGAAGCCACGACAGAAACCGCTCACACTGGTGAAGCCCTGATCCCCGGCGGTGAAGCCATCGCCCCGACCATCACCATCGACGACTTCGCCAAGCTTGATTTGCGCATCGCCAAGATCGTCAACTGCGAGCGCGTTGAAGGCTCGACCAAACTTTTACGGCTGACACTCGACGCTGGCGAAGGCCGGCTGCGCAATGTCTTCAGCGGCATCGCCGCGGCCTACCAGCCTGAGCAGTTGATTGGCCAGCTCACCGTGTTGGTCGCCAACCTCGCGCCGCGCAAGATGAAATTCGGCATCAGCGAAGGCATGGTGCTGGCCGCCAGCCACGCCGACGAAAAAGCCCAGCCCGGCATTCACGTGTTGACACCTTGGCCCGGCGCCACGCCAGGCATGCGGATTCATTGATGCGCCCGCTGCTTCTCACCCTCCTGTTGTCTAGCTCGACACTTCTGCTCTCGGGCTGTGTCGTCATTGCGGTGGTCGATACAGCCGCCTCCTTGGCCGTCGGTGCGGTCGGGCTGGTGGGTGACGCAGCCATCGGCACGGTCAAGGTGGCGGGTAAGGTGGTTGGTGCCACGGCCGATGCGGTACTGCCAGGCGGAAAATGACGCGGCCCGTTCCCCTGGCCTCATTTCGGCCTCGCCTGCTAGACGCCCTCAAAGGCTACTCGCAAGAGCGCTTTTTTAAAGATACCGGTGCGGGCATCACCGTGGGTATCGTCGCGCTGCCACTGGCGATGGCCTTTGCCATTGCCTCAGGGCTCACACCGGAAGCCGGTATCTGGACGGCCATCATTGCCGGCGCACTGGTCTCGTTGCTGGGCGGCTCGTCGGTGCAAATCGCCGGCCCGGCGGGCGCCTTCATCGTCATTGTGTATGGCATTTTGGAGCGCTACGGCCTGGCCAATCTGCTGATCTCCACGGCCTGCGCCGGCGTGTTGATGTACCTGCTGGGTTTATTCAAACTCGGCACCCTCGTGCGCTATGTGCCGGTCAGCATTGTGGTCGGCTTCACCAACGGCATCGCCGTGCTGATTGCCCTGTCCCAAGTCAAAGATTTTCTGGGCTTGCGGGTCGACAAGATGCCGGCTGATTTTTTCTCGCAGCTGAGCGTGCTGGGCAGCCACGCGGGAACAATCAACCTCTACGCGCTTGGTTTGGCGCTGGCCTGCTTGGTCGGCCTGTTCGTCTGGCCGCGTATTTTTACCGCTGCGCCCAGTGAAAAAAATACCCTGACGGCGCGTTTGTTGAAAGCCCTGCATGACGTCGAGGGTTTGCCGATGCGCCGCGTCACGCGGTTGACCGGACGCTTGCCCGGCCCGATTGTGGCGTTGGTCAGCCTGACGGCCTTGGCCTACGTGGCCAGCTTCCCGGTCGACACCATCGGTTCCCGCTTTGGCGGTATTCCGCAAGCACTGCCCGGCTTTGCCCTGCCCGACTTTTCGTGGGACACCGTGCGGCTGCTGTTCGCCCCGACCCTCACCATCGCCTTGCTGGGTGCGATTGAATCACTGCTGTGCGCCCGCGTCGCAGACCAGATCTCGGGCCAGCCCCGGCATGATCCGAACCAAGAGCTGATGGCCCAAGGGATCGCTAATTTTGTCGTGCCCTTTTTTGGCGGCATGCCAGCCACCGGCACCATCGCCCGCACCGTGACCAATGTGCGGGCCGGCGCGACATCACCGATTTCCGGGCTGGTGCACGCCCTGACGCTGGTGGTGATCGTGCTGGTCGCCGCCCCACTGGCCGTCCACGTGCCGCTGGCGGTGCTGGCCGGTGTCTTGATGTACGTGGCATGGAACATGGGCGAGTGGCGCGAATTGGTGCACTTTCGCCAACACAGCAGCCACTACAAACTGCTCATGCTGGGGACTTTTTTCTTGACCGTGGTGTTTGACCTGACGGTGGCGCTGCAAGTCGGGCTGATTTTGGCTTGCGTGCTGTTTGTGCGGCGCATGAGCTCGCTGTTTCGCGTGGTCGAGACCGCGCGGGATGCGGAATCTGCCAGCTATCAACTCTACGGCTCCTTGTTTTTTGGTGCTGTGGCCAAGGTCGACCCGATCTTGACGGCCGTCGAAACCGCCCCGCAAGGACTGGAAATCAGGCTCGACTTGCAATCGCTGCAGTCGCTGGACCGCTCTGGTTTGGAGGTGCTGGAGCAGCTCCACAAGGCGGTGGTGCTGCGCGGCGGACGGCTCGTCATGACGGGACTGAACGCCCAACCGCGCGAAACCATGGAACGCGCCGGCTTTCTTGCCAAGGTCGAGGCCGCCATCCCCTAAAATGCTTGCCAAAGGTATACGACATGTCCATTTTTCGCCGCCCCGATTACACCTCAGAAGTGACTCAATTCATTGAGTCCCTGAAGGCCCAAAAGCCAACGCTCGAGGCTGAGCAGCTCGAAGGTCGCGCCATTTTGTGGGATCAGAAGATCGACCTCAGCGTCGAGCAAGAGTACCAAGAAGCCCGTGTGGCGCAGCAGCCCTACGTCTACCAGACCGGCCAGCACCCGAACGCAAAATAATGCGCTTGTCGGCAGACCTGCCCCTCAGCAGCGACCAATCTTTGCTGCCTGCCGGCATCAACGACATGCCGGGCATGCCAGCGGTGATTGACCAAGTGGCACTGGCACGCTTGTATGGCGAGCCCTTGTTTTCGATGCCGCATGACCTGTACATCCCGCCGGACGCATTGAAGGTTTTTCTGGAGGCTTTTGAAGGCCCGCTGGATTTGC
>JBEDKR010000017.1:0-13140 GCA_041172005.1 Pseudomonadota bacterium | reverse complement strand
GATGAAAATCACCCCACAATGCGTTGTTGCCCTGAGCTGGGTCCTGAAAGACACCTTGGGCGAGGTCCTTGACGAACTTGACGAGCCGGTTGAATTCTTGCTGGGCGGCAATGACCTGCTGGCCAAGATTGAAGAAAGCTTGCAAGGCCACGAAGCCGGCGACAAGGTCGACCTGCACCTGGAACCCGAGCAAGCCTTCGGCGACTATGACGAAAATTTTGTCTTTCTAGAGTCGCGCAAGTTGTTCCCGGCCGAGCTTGAAGAAGGCATGACCTTCGACGGCCAAGCCCTGCCGCAGGGCTGCAACCCAGAAACACCGGCGCAGCTGATTTACACCGTCACCGACATTTACCCCGAGCACGTCGTGCTCGACGGCAATCACCCCTTGGCGGGCATCGCCATTCGGCTGTCGTTGGTGGTTGAGGCTGTGCGCGAAGCCAGCGTCGATGAGATTGGCCAAGGCTCGCTAGGCACCGGCTTTTTCAAACTCGAAGCCGACGATTCACCGCAGCCCGGCAGCGACACGCTGCACTGAACCTACTTTTTCCCGGTAGAGCCGTAACCGCCTTCACCGCGGTCGCTGGGCGCGAACTCGCTGACCACATTGAACTCGGCCTGCACCACCGGCACAATCATCAGCTGCGCAATGCGCTCCATCGGCTCGATGGTGAAAGCCACCTCACTGCGATTCCAGGCGCTGACCATCAATTGGCCTTGGTAATCGCTGTCAATCAAACCCACCAGATTGCCCAACACGATGCCGTGTTTGTGGCCCAATCCGGAGCGCGGCAAGATCAACGCAGCAAACCCCGGGTCTTCCAAATAAATGGCAATACCCGTGGGGATGAGCTGCCAGGCGTTGGGTGCGAGCGTCAAGGGCTCACTCAAGCAGGCGCGCAGGTCGAGGCCAGCGCTACCGGGCGTGGCGTAGGCTGGCAAGTTGTCACTCAAGCGCGGGTCGATGATTTTGACGTCAATTTTCATGTTTGTTTTCAAAGTGTGTGGCGTCGGGCCGCCACGATGGCGACCAACTGGCGCGCCAGATGCAGTTTGGAGGCACGCGGCAATTCTTGGCTGCCCGCGGCATCAACCAGCAGCAGCGCATTGTCGTCTTGGCCAAAAGTAGCCGGCCCGATGTTACCGACCAACAGCGGCACGCCTTTTTTCAAACGCTTGGCTTGGGCATGGGCCAGCAAATCGTGGCTTTCTGCAGCAAAACCAACGCAAAACAAAGCGCCGCTTTGAGCCCGAGCCGAGCGGGCCACCGCCGCGAGAATGTCGGCATTTTCAACAAAGGCCAGTTGAGGCGCTTCGCCGCTGCCGTCTTTCTTTATTTTTTGCACGGACGCAGAGGCTGGGCGCCAATCCGCCACCGCCGCCGTAGCGATGAAGACAGTCGCCCCATCAGCGCGGGCGCTGACGGCTTCGAACATTTGCTGCGCTGATTTGACGTCTACACGGGTCACGCCACGCGGCGTTGGCAAGCTCACCGGCCCGGCCACTAACGTCACCTCAGCGCCCGCTTCAAGGGCGGCACGAGCGATGGCAAAACCCATCTTGCCACTGGACAAATTGGTGATACCGCGCACCGGGTCAATCGCTTCGTAAGTCGGTCCGGCGGTGATCAACACACGTTGACCGACCAGCGATTTGGGCGCAAAAAAAGCGATCACGTCGTCCAACAACTGATCAGGCTCGAGCATGCGGCCGTCACCGGTTTCGCCGCAGGCTTGGAAACCGCTGCCGACACCCAATACTGTTGCGCCATCGGCCTGCAACTGAGCCAGATTGCGCTGCGTCGCCGGGTGCGCATACATCTCTCGGTTCATGGCCGGGGCCAGCAGCAAAGGCACGCTATCGATAGGCCGAGCCAAGCACATCAGGCTGAGCAAATCGTCAGCCCGCCCGTGCAGCAGCTTGGCCATGAAGTCTGCACTGCACGGCGCGATCAAAATCGCATCGGCTTCACGCGACAAATTGATGTGCGCCATGTTGTTGCTCTCGCGCTGGTCCCATTGGCTGGTGTAAACGGGCCGACCGCTCAAGGCTTGCATGGTGACGGGCGTGATGAACTGGGCTGCCGCCTCGGTCATCACCACTTGCACCGTGGCGTCCGCCTTGATCAGCGCGCGACACAGTTCGGCGGCTTTGTAACAAGCGATGCCGCCAGACAGGCCCAGCACGATGTGTTTGCCCGCCAGATCGCCCTTGGCGGAACTTTCGGGACTTTCGATTGCTTGAATACTCATAATGCGCAATGTACTAGATGCGGCCGCCTATAATCCTCGTTTCCCACCTCAGCGAACCTTCAGTTCGTCTTGACATGACCAAATTTGTCTTCGTCACCGGCGGTGTGGTGTCTTCC
This sequence comes from Pseudomonadota bacterium, assembly GCA_041172005.1. GTDB lineage: Bacteria > Pseudomonadota > Gammaproteobacteria > Burkholderiales > Burkholderiaceae_C > Polaromonas. The sequence goes on along the minus strand of JBEDKR010000017.1, from coordinate 10,775 downwards.
CTCGGCAAGGGAATCGCCTCCGCTTCACTGGCAGCCCTCCTCGAATCGCGAGGTCTCAAAGTCACTTTGATCAAGCTCGATCCCTACATCAACGTAGATCCGGGCACGATGTCGCCTTTTCAGCACGGCGAGGTGTTTGTCACCGAAGACGGCGCCGAGACCGACCTTGATCTGGGCCATTACGAGCGTTTCGTTGAAACGCGGATGCGCAAGTCCAACAATTTCACCACTGGCCAGATCTACAAAAGCGTGCTTGAAAAAGAACGCCGCGGCGATTACCTCGGTAAAACGGTGCAGGTCATCCCGCACATCACCAACGAAATTCAGGACTTCATCAAGCGCGGCGCGCGTTTCGACACGCCGGAAGCGGTCGATGTGGCGATCGTTGAAATTGGCGGCACGGTCGGCGACATCGAGTCCCTGCCCTTCCTTGAAGCGGTGCGGCAAATGAGTTTGCGCATGGGCCCGAATAACACGGCTTTTGTCCACCTGAGCTACGTGCCTTGGATTGCCGCCGCCGGCGAACTCAAAACCAAACCAACCCAGCACACGGCCAAGCAATTGCGCGAAATCGGCATCCAAGCCGACGTCTTGCTGTGCCGTGCAGACCGCCCGATTCCAACGGAAGAACGCGACAAGATTTCGCTGTTCTCCAACGTACCCGAGTGGGGCGTGATCTCCATGTGGGACGTCGACACGATTTACAAAGTGCCGCGCATGCTGCACGAACAAGGCCTCGACGGCCTCATCTGCGACAAGCTGCGCCTGAACACGCCGCCAGCCAACCTCAAGCGCTGGGACGACTTGGTCTACGAAACCGAGCATCCGCAGCACGAAGTGCACATCGCCATGGTCGGCAAATACGTTGATTTGAGCGACAGCTACAAGTCGCTCAATGAAGCTGTTCGCCACGCCGGCATGAAGAACCACGCCAAGGTCGTGATCGAGTACATCGACTCCGAAACCATCACGCCTGATAACGTCTCGCGTCTGGCCAAGTTCGACGGCATCTTGGTGCCCGGCGGCTTCGGCAAGCGCGGTGTTGAAGGCAAAATTTGCGCCGCCCGCTTTGCCCGCGAAAACAAGGTCCCCTACCTTGGCATCTGCCTCGGTATGCAAGTGGCGACCATTGAATTCGCTCGCCATGTGGCTGGCATGACCAACGCCAACAGCACCGAATTCGAGCCGGACAGCCCGTACCCGGTGATCGCGTTGATCACCGAATGGAAAGACGCTGACGGCACCATCAAGACGCGCAGCGAGAAGTCTGACCTCGGCGGCACCATGCGCTTGGGCGCTCAAAGCTCAGACGTCACCGAAGGCACGCTGGCGCATCAAATTTACGGTAGCGTCGTGACAGAACGGCATCGGCACCGCTATGAAGCCAACGTCAATTACCTGGACAAACTGCGCGCCGCAGGCTTGGTTATTTCGGCCCTGACCCAGCGCGAGCACCTGACCGAAATGGTCGAGCTGCCGCAGTCGGTTCACCCTTGGTACATTGGCGTGCAATTTCACCCAGAATTCAAGTCAACCCCGTGGGATGGTCATCCGCTGTTCAACGCCTACATCAAGGCTGCGCTCGACCAACAAGCCACGGTTAAAAAACTCAAGGTGGCAGCATGAAACTCTGTGGCTTCGACATCGGTCTTGACCAGCCGTTTTTCTTGATCGCCGGCCCTTGCGTGATCGAGTCTGAACAGTTGCAGATGGACACCGCCGGCACGCTGAAAGAAATCACCGCGTCGCTCGGCATTCCTTTCATCTTCAAATCCAGCTACGACAAAGCCAACCGCTCCAGCGGCACCACGTTTCGTGGCCCGGGCATGGTCAAGGGTCTTGAGATTCTGGCCAAGGTGAAGCGCGAGTTGGGCGTTCCCATCTTGACCGACGTGCATTCAGAAACCGACATCGCAGCGGTTGCCGCTGTGGTCGACGTGCTGCAAACGCCGGCTTTTTTGTGCCGCCAGACAGATTTCATCACTGCCGTGGCGCAATCGGGCAAGCCGGTGAACATCAAGAAGGGCCAGTTTTTGGCCCCGGGCGACATGAAGAACGTCATCGACAAGGCCCGCGCCGCTGCCCGCGAAGCAGGCCTCGACGAGGACCGCTTCATGGCCTGTGAGCGCGGCGTTAGTTTTGGCTACAACAACTTGGTGTCTGACATGCGCAGCTTGGCCATCATGCGGGAAACCCGTGCACCCGTGGTGTTTGACGCCACGCACTCCGTGCAATTGCCAGGCGGCATGGGCACCAGCAGTGGTGGTCAGCGCGAAATGGTGCCCGTACTGGCGCGTGCGGCCGTGGCCGTGGGCGTTGCCGGGCTCTTCATGGAGACGCATCCAGACCCGGCCAACGCCATGAGCGACGGCCCAAACGCCGTGCCGCTCAAACACATGCGCGCCCTGCTGGAAACCTTGCTAGAGCTGGACCGCGTGACCAAGAAAAACGGCTTTCTTGAGAACAATTTCGGACTCTAATTTAATTCGACTCTGACCCCCTTTAATTAAAGAGAAAAACACATGAGTGCAATTGTTGATATCGTCGGCCGCGAAATTCTAGACAGCCGGGGCAACCCAACCGTCGAATGCGACGTGCTGTTGGAGTCTGGTGTGATGGGCCGCGCCGCGGTGCCGTCCGGTGCCTCCACCGGTTCGCGTGAAGCCATTGAACTGCGCGACGGCGACAAGTCGCGTTACCTCGGCAAGGGCGTTCTCAAGGCTGTTGAACACATCAACACCGAAATCTCGGAAGCGGTGCTGGGTCTTGACGCTAGCGAACAAGCTTTTCTGGACCGCACGCTGATCGACCTCGACGGCACTGACAACAAGAGCCGCTTAGGCGCCAATGCCATGCTGGCCGTCAGCATGGCCGTGGCCCGTGCCGCCGCTGAAGAAGCCGGCCTGCCGCTGTACCGCTACTTCGGTGGCAGTGGTGCCATGCAAATGCCCGTGCCCATGATGAACGTGGTCAACGGCGGCGCACACGCCAACAACAACCTTGATCTGCAAGAGCTGATGATCATCCCGATCGGCGCACCAAGCTTTCGCGAAGCCCTGCGTTACGGCGCCGAAGTCTTCCACGCCTTGAAGTCCCTCATTCACGACAAAGGCATGAGCGTTGCTGTTGGCGACGAAGGTGGTTTTGCACCGAACATGCCAAACCACGAAGCCGCGATTCAGCTGATTCTGGAAGCCATCGACAAAGCCGGCTTTGTCGCCGGTGAGCAGATCGCCCTGGGTCTGGATTGCGCCGCCTCTGAGTTCTACAAAGATGGCAAGTACGAGCTCGCTAGCGAAGGCCTGAGCCTTGACGCCACGCAGTGGACCGACATGCTGGCCAGCTGGGTCGACAAATACCCGATCATCAGCATTGAAGACGGCATGGCCGAAGGCGACTGGGACGGCTGGAAGATTCTGACCGATCGCCTCGGCAAGAACGTGCAGATCGTCGGTGATGACTTGTTCGTCACCAACACCAAGATCCTCAAAGAAGGCATCGACAAGGGCATCGCCAACTCGATCCTGATCAAGATCAACCAGATCGGCACACTGACCGAAACCTTCGCCGCCATCGAAATGGCCAAGCGTGCGGGCTACACCGCCGTGATTTCGCACCGCTCGGGCGAAACCGAAGACTCGACCATCGCTGACATCGCCGTGGGCACCAACGCCGGACAAATCAAGACCGGTTCGCTCTCGCGTTCTGACCGCATGGCCAAGTACAACCAGCTGCTGCGCATAGAAGAAGACTTGGGTGATGTTGCCACCTACCCGGGTCGCGCAGCTTTCTACAACCTGCGTTAATTCACAACCTGCGTGAATGGCTGAGACCGTGGGAAAACGCCTCCTGCTCGCCCTCTTGCTTGCGCTCTTGGTCAGTTTCCAAGCGCAACTCTGGCTGGGCCGGGGGAGTCTTCCCAATGTTCGGAACATGCAGCACAAGCTTGAAGAACAGCTTGATCAAAACAAGCACTCACAAGCGCACAACGAGCGGCTAGGGGCCGAAATTGGCGACCTCAAAGAAGGTCTGGCGATCGTCGAAGAAAAAGCCCGCATGGAGTTGGGCATGGTCAAGCCCAACGAGATTTTTGTTCAGATCGCCAAATAAGACTAGCGGCAAGCTCAGTGTGGCCAGCAGCTTGTCATGACGGAGCTCAAGGTCGTCACAGTGGCTTTGCTGGGCGCTTCTGGCACTGGCAAAAATAGTTTGGCCGCGGCGTTGACGCAAGCCTTGGCGTCGACGCCATCAACGCCTATGCGCTGGCAGATCAACACAGACTCAGCGCTACAGCGCCTGCTGGAGTGTGCAGGTGCGAATGTTGACAGCCCATCCCCTGAGCTTCAAGAAGCATTGGCGCAGCAACGCCGCTTTGACCACCGTTTGTTGCTCGGCTTGGATCTAGTGCCGTCGGCACTGGCGCTGCAAATTCAAAGTGCTGAAGAACGCAGCCGCATGGACACGCTGCTCCGGCGTTCGCTGACACAAGCCGGCCTGTCTTTTCAGGTGATTTACGGCACAGGTGAGGAGCGGCTGAAGCAAGCGCTGGTAGCTGTCTCAGCGCAGCCAACCCAAACACCAAGCCCCCGCAAACCTTGGCTCTGGGCCTGCGACAAGTGCAGCGACCCAGCGTGCGAGCACAAGCTGCTGAGCGACTTGTTATTGAACCGTTGACGCTGGCGGCAATTGGCTGCCTTGGTCGGTGAACAAATGCGCGGCATCGACAGGGTCAAAGTCGTACTGGGCGCCGCAAAACTCACAGCCGACATTGACATCGCCACGCTCGGCCAAAATGCTGTCGACCTCGTCAACACCCAGCCCGCGCAGCATGTTGCCGACGCGCTCACGTGAGCAGCTGCAGGCAAAACTCGGCGCGTCAGGCTCAAAACGCGTGATCTGTTCTTCCCAAAACAGCCGGCGCAAGATGGTGTCGGCATCCAACGTGAGCAGCTCTTCGGCCTTGAGCGTGGACGCCAGCAAAGAGATCCGGTTGTAGTGTTCGTTCAAACCAATTTCGTCTTCATTCGCTGAGAAATCAATCTGACCCTCGAGGTTACCCTGCCCTTTGACAGGCAAGCGTTGAATCAGCAGCCCCGCCGCAACTTCACCGTTGGCCGCCAAAACCAGCTTGGTGTCGAGCTGCTCACTTTGCAACATGTAGTGCTCCAGCACCTCGCTGAGTTTTTCAAGCTTCTCGTGTTGATCGCCAAACAGCGGCACCACGCCTTGGTAGGGCTGTTGCCCGGGCAAGCGGTCTTTCGGGTCGAGCGTGATGGCGCAGCGGCCCAGATTGTTCAGGTTGACCATCTCACTCAGACTCGCACCTGGCTGCACCCCGCCAGCCCCGGCTGGCGTCAGCGTGGCCGTGGCGCGCAAGCTCAGGTCGGGCTGGACCTCAGCCACGGCCAGCTTGACCGGACCGTCACCAAATATCTGTAGCACCAGCGCGCCGTTGAACTTGATGTTGCTCTGCATCAGCGCCGCCGCAGCGGTCATCTCACCGAGCAGTTGCAGCACCTCGGGCGGGTAGCCACCAGCGGCTTCGCGGCGTTTCAGAATCTCGCGCCAAGCGTCGTCGAGTCGGACCAACATGCCGCGGACCGGCAAACCATCGAAAATAAATTTGTGAAGTTCAGACATTCAAGATACGTGTGTGGCGTTCATCAAGCCAATTTTTTGAGGCCAGCGTGAAAGCGCTGGGCATTGTCAACATAGTGTTTGGCAGTTCTGTGCAGGTCAGCAATCTGCTCCGGCGTCAATGGTCGAACGACCTTGGCCGGGCTGCCCATGATCATCGAGCCATCCGGAAATTCTTTGCCCTCGGTCACCAACGAACAAGCTCCGACAAGGCAGTTTTTACCGATGCGTGCATTGTTCAATATCACCGAGCCAATGCCGACCAACGTGCCGTCGCCGATGGTGCAGCCGTGCAGCATGACCTGATGGCCAACCGACACGTTGTCACCGATGGTCAGCGGCTTGCCGGGGTCGGCATGCAGGGTGCTGTTGTCTTGAATGTTCGTGCCAGCGCCGATGCGGATGGTGTCGGAGTCGCCGCGCACCACGCAGCCAAACCAAACGCTGCTGCCCTCGCCCATGACGACGTCACCCAGCACCTCAGCGCTGTCCGCCACCCAAGCGGAAGCATGTAGTTGGGGAGCCAAGTCGCCCAGTTGGTAAATCGCCATTGTGGTCCTTTGAAGTACGCAAGCAAGGACGGAATTGTAAGGAAGACTGAAGTTGTCGTTGGCGGCCGGGATAATGTCCAGTATGTCCTCAACTTCCCTTCGTCCGCAGGCCCTCAGCTTGCTATTGATACGCAACGCCGACGCCAAAGCAGCGGCAGTGCGCGCACTGCCACCGATCAGCGCTGTGAGTTTGGCCGAGACACAAGCCGTGTTGGCAGAACCGCCCGGCGTGCCAGGTCGGCCCGAACAGCCGGAGTTACGCGCTCCCTCAGCCACGAAGAGCCGCGCCGTCGGCTCGCCAGAAGGTCGGGCCGGCTTGCTGCATGCGCTGGCCCACATCGAGAGCAATGCCATCGACTTGGCGCTTGATGTGTTGTGGCGTTTTGACGGCATGCCCGAAGCCTTTTACCTCGACTGGTTGCAGGTTGCGCGGGAGGAAGCCCTGCACTTTCAACTGCTGCACGCGCACTTGGCCGAACTCGGTTATGCCTACGGCGATTTTCCGGCGCACAACGGCTTGTGGGAAATGGCCGAAAAAACCCGCGGCGATGTGATGGCGCGCATGGCGCTGGTACCCCGCACGCTGGAAGCACGCGGCCTCGATGCCTCGCCAGCGGTTCGCAACAAACTGATTTCTGTCGGTGACCGACGCGGCGGCGAGATCATCGACATCATCCTGCGCGACGAAATCGGCCACGTGGCGATTGGCAACCGCTGGTACCGCCACCTGTGCCAAGTACGCGGGCTTGACCCGATCAGCACCTATGCCGCGCTGGCCGCCCAATACGGCGCACCGCGGCTCAAAGGCCCGTTCAACCTCGCGGCCAGACGCGCGGCAGGCTTTGAAGAAAGCGAGCTGGCTCTGCTGAACTAAGCCATCACAACGAGCCACGCCGAGCTTTGAAAACAGGTATTGGAATCGGCACCTTCGCCTACAAAACCGCGCCCATTCTTCTTGCTTGGCTCAGCTTGCAGACGGTACCACGCGGAATTAAGCTGACTTGTCCAATCCCGGATGGTTTGCCTAAGGCGCTCAGCCATGCTCAAGTCGCTCTCTCTGCACAAGCCACTTCAATCGCAACTCGGCGGGCTGGCAACGCCCATCGCCGTGCGCCTCCCGCAGGGCCAAACGCTCGGGCCTGCTGACGCGCCGGTCAAGCTCTTGCTGTCGGCTTGGTCGAGCTTGGCGCGATTGAAAACCGGACAGGTCGGTGCCTTAGCCGAAGAATTTGTCGAGGGAAAACTGAACCTCGAAGGCCGCATGCGCGACGTCATGACCATCGTCGCCGGTTTGCTGCCGGGCAACCCGGTTCACAGTGACACTGGTTGGTGGCGCAACATGCTCAGCCGCGCCCGCGCCCTGAGCTTGCACACGCCGCAAAAAGACGCCTCGCAAGTGCAGTTTCACTACGATGTGTCCGACGCTTTTTATGCTTTGTGGCTAGACCCGCGTCGGGTCTACTCCTGCGCCTACTATCGGGACGAGGCGATGAGTCTGGCTGAGGCGCAAGACGCCAAGTTAGACTATATTTGCCGCAAACTCATGCTGCAGCCGGGCCAGCGTTTTCTCGACATTGGCGCCGGCTGGGGCGCATTGCTGCTGTGGGCTGCTGAGCATTACGGCGTTGACGCCACTGGCATCACGCTGTCGAAAAACCAACATGCGCACGTGCAGCATTTGATTGAAGAAAAAGGTTTGCAAGGCCGCGTGCGCATGGAGTTGCTGGACTACCGACATCTGGACGAGCGCCAACCTTTCGACAAAATTTCGTCGGTCGGCATGTTGGAGCATGTCGGCCAAGCCAACTTGGAACGCTACTTCAACAAGGTGCTGCGCTTGCTGGTGCCGGGCGGACTGGCGCTCAACCACGGCATCACGGCGGGCGGCGCCGACAACCGGCAGCTTGGCGCGGGCATGGGGGACTTCATCGAGAAATATATTTTCCCCGGGGGCGAGCTGGTGCATGTCAGCCGCTTGCTGGAACACATGGCGCGGGCCGGACTTGAAGTGGTCGATGCAGAGAATTTACGGCCCCATTACGCCCGCACTTTGTGGGACTGGTCGGATGCGCTGGAATCACAGCTCGACACCGCGCGAGAAGTACTGGCAGCCGATGGCGGCGACAAGCGCGCTGAAAAAACGCTGCGCGCTTATCGGCTCTACCTAGCTGGCAGCGCCATGAGCTTTGAAAAAGGATGGATCGCCCTGCACCAAGTCTTGGCGACGCGCCCCTCGGACAGCCCTTTAGCTTATCCTTTCAGGCGCGACTATATGTACCAATGAGCTGGCGCCAGCGCGAGGCCTCAGCCACGCGGATGGTGTTCCCCGTGAATGGCTTTCAAGCGCTCACGCGCCACATGGGTGTAGATCGTCGTCGTTGAAATATCGGCGTGGCCCAGCAGCATTTGCACGGCACGGAGGTCAGCGCCGTGGTTCAGCAAATGGGTGGCAAAAGCATGGCGCAAAGTGTGCGGTGACAAGGGCGAATGAATACCGGCGAGTTGGGCGTATTTTTTCACCAGCATCCAGAACATCACGCGGCTCATGCCGCTGCCGCGCGCGGTCACAAACAAATCATCGGTTTGCTGCCCGCCCAAAATGGTCGGCCGCGCTTCAGCCAAATAAGCCATGATGCGTTCCCGCGCCACCTGACCAAAGGGCACCAGCCGCTCCTTGCTGCCTTTGCCCATGACGCGCAACACGCCTTCGTTCATGCCGAGGTGAAAAGTTTTCAGGCCCACCAACTCACTCACCCGCAAACCGCTGGCATACAACAACTCGAGCATGGCTTTGTCCCGCAAGCCCAGCGGCGTGTCATCCGGCGGCGCACTCAAAAGCGCATCGACTTGCGCCTCTGACATGGTTTTGGGAACCCGCAAGGCTTGGCGTGCCGATTGCAGTTTGAGCGTCGGGTCTTCGCTCAGTTGATGCTCGCGAACAGCCCAGCGAAAGTAGCGCTTGAACACCGTCAACCGCCGGTTCGCCGTGGTCGCCTTGGTCTCAGCGTGGCGGGCACCGAAATAAGCACTCAGGTCGGTTTCAGTCGTGCTGTTGAGCACCTTGCCGCGAGTGGCCAACCACTGCGCAAACAAGGTGAGGTCTCGCCGGTAAGCCTGCAAGGTGTTGCGCGATAGGCCGTCTTCCAGCCAAAGCGCGTCAACAAAAGCGTCGACTGCTAATTCCGATCCTTCCTGAACAAGATTCGCAGCCACACCTTCCCCATCAAAACAGTGCTTATTCGAGCGTCAGCTTGCTGTCGGTAACGACCTTTTTGTAGACCTCGAACTCAGCCTTGATCTGCGCCGCGAACTGCTCTGGCGTGTTGCCAACGATGAGCGAGCCCGTGTCTTCGATGCGCTTGCGCACAGCTGGGTCTTCCAGCGCCTTGCGCACACCAGCATTGACCTTGTCGACGACTTCTTTCGGCAGGGCTTTAGGACCCAAGATGCCGTAGTAAGCCATGCGGTTCACCGGCTCCAGACCCACTTCTTTGAAGGTCGGTACATCCGGCAAAGCTGGCACACGCTGAGGCGCGGCCACGACGATCGGGATCAAGCGCTTTTGCAAAATGAAGGGCAGCGCTGAAGGCAAGTTGTCAAAAATGATCGGCACTTGACCGGCCACGGTGTCGTTCAAAGCCGGGCCAGCGCCGCGGTAAGGAATGTGCGTGACAAAGGTCTTCGTCAGGTTCTTGAACAACTCGGTTTGCAAGTGGCCAATGCCGCCGGTGCCCGACGATGCGTAAGAGTATTTGCCTGGATTTTTCTTCAGCTCGGCAACGAACTCTTTGTAGTTGCGTGCCGGAAAGCTCGGGTGCACCGCAATGATATTGGGAGTTGCTGCGATATTGACGATGGGTGTGAAATCCGTCAGCGGGTTGTAGGTGATCTTCGTGTTGATCGCCGGGTTGGTGGCCGTGGTGGACACCGTCGCGACGCCGAGCAAATAACCGTCTGGTGTGGCCCGAACCGTTTCCATGGCACCGACGATGCCGCCGCCGCCCGCTTTGTTTTCGACGATCACGTTTTGTCCCAAGGCCTTGGCCAGTGGTTCAGAAATCACGCGGGCAACGATATCGGTGGTGCCGCCCGGTGCAAAAGGCACCTGCAACCTGATGAGCTTGTTCGGGTAGTTTTGCGCAATAGCCGAACCGGAGGCGCCAGCCAGAGCCAGAGCAGTCACAGAGGCGATATTGAGTAAATGACGACGTTGCATTGAGAGTCCCTTTCATAAAACAACAACACTCATGGTAATCGCAACCAAGGCCCACCCGCTAATAAGTGCTATGTCAGGGCTTACCCGAAGCGAGGCGGTTATTCTTAGACTGTGAATTACGCTCAACTTTTATTCCCCGACTTCTCTCTGATCCTCTGCGGCTACTTGGTTTGCCGCTACACAGCCCTCAATCGCACTGTTTGGGAGCAGGTCGAGAACCTGGTTTATTTCTTCTTGTTCCCGGTGCTGTTGTTTCAGTCCATCGTCAAGAGTCCGCTTGATTTTGTCGCGGCTTCCAGTTTCATTGGCGCCGGGCTGTCGATGGGACTGTTGGGCATTGCGATGGCCTACAGCTGCCGCACTTACCTTGG
>JBEDKR010000016.1:0-13311 GCA_041172005.1 Pseudomonadota bacterium | reverse complement strand
TGACTTAGTTGCCGCGCATTTGACACGGGGTGAACTGGTGCGCGTGCTGTCGCCATGGATCACGGGCCGTTTGGCCTTGTATGCGGCCTTGCCAAGTCGCAAGTTCATACCGCAACGCACGCGCATTTTTCTGGATTACTTGGTGGAAGAGACGCAGTTGCAAACCACCAAAGCCATGGAGGCATGCAGCGCATGCGCAGGCTAAGACCGCGCCAAACCCGAAAAATCCCGGCAAAAACAGGTTAGATTCAATGATCTGAAAAACTGATTTGAAAAGACACCCATGAACCAAGCCACCGAACGCCCAGCTTTGCCCGACCACCTGTCGATTGACCCGCGCAGCCCGCACCACAACGCCGCCGTGTTTGAGCACGACATCGGCATTCGATTCAATGACAAAGAGCGCCAAGACGTCGCTGAATATTGCATCAGCGAAGGCTGGGTCAAGGTGCCAGCAGGCAAAGCGCTGGACCGCAAGGGCCAGCCGCTGTTGCTCAAGTTGAAAGGCAAGGTCGAGGCTTTTTACCCTTAAGCGTTGCCCTTGGCTTCACTATTAACCGCCCAAGCCAGCAAAGACATTCTGCACGTCGTCGTTGCCGTCAATCGCGGCTAAAAAGGCTTCGACTTCTTCCAGCTGCTCGGCGCTCAGGCTGGCCGGGTCGATGGGGTTTTTGGCCTTGTAGCCGAGCTTGGCAGACAGCACGCTAAAGCCCTGCGCTGGCAGTGCGCGGCTGACCAAGTCGAGGTCGGTGGCATCCGTCAAAAAGGTCGTGGTGCCGTCTTCTTCGGCCGGCTCGAAGTCTTGCGCGCCGGCTTCGATGGCGGCCAGCTCCGGGTCGCTACCGGCCACCAAAATCTCAGCTTCGATGATGCCAACATGGTCAAAATCCCAGGACACTGAGCCCGAGGTGCCAAGCTGCCCTTTGCGGAACAGCACGCGCATTTCGGGCGCTGTGCGGTTGACGTTGTCGGTCAGGCACTCGACCATCACCGGCACGCGGTGCGGTGCAAAGCCTTCGTAAATCACATGCTCAAAATTGACCGACTCACCCGTCAGGCCAGCGCCTTTTTTGATGGCGCGGTCCAAGGTGTCCTTCGGCATAGAAACTTTACGGGCTTGCTCGACCACCAACCGCAAGCGTGCATTGGAAGCCGGGTCAGCGCCGTTGCGCGCCGCGATCATGATGTCTTTGGCCAAACGGCCGAACAGTTTGCCTCTGGCGTTGGCAGCCAGTTCTTTGCCTTTTGCTTTCCACTGCGCGCCCATGTCTGAAATTCCTGTGTTGTCGCGCATGAATGCGCTTGGCTTGATTGGGGGCCTACTTTACACCCTCCAATTTAAGGTCCAATAGAAGGATGACCAGACCGATGACACTCGAGGAACAAACCGACCAACGCCTGACCGAGCTGGAGATCAAAGCTAGCTTTTCAGAAGACTTGCTAGACCAGCTGAACCTGGTGATCGTCAGGCAGCAGGCACAAATTGATTTGCTGATCAAGGAGGTCAAGCAATTGCGGGACCAGCAGCCAGACGGCGTGGCCGGCGGCGCGGCACGTTTGACGGATGACTTGCCGCCGCATTATTGAGTGCATCGGTAACGTACCATCACGCCATCATGCTTTTCTTTATGACTCTTTTCAAACGGCTGGCAGCCTTGGTGCTGGTGGGTTCGCTGGCGGCGTGTTCGCTGGAACCGGACGTTGTCACGCTGCCCGATCTGGCCCCGATGTCTGGCGATGCGCCCATGTTTCGCCTAGGCCCTGACAACCTGCCGCTGTTGCCGCCTGTGGTGAGCCAGCTCAAGTACGAGTATTACCAATGCGACACGCTGGTCAGCGACTGGTTTTTAAAGCTGCTGCTGGCCGAGATGAATTTCCTTGAAAAGGAAATGGGCTTGGTCCATGTTGACGGCAGCGCTTGCGCCGTCAGCCGGGCGATCAACCAAGGTCAAGCTGAACCGCGTTTCACGGTGATTCTTTTCAGCAGCCGCAAAGAGGCCAACGACTGCGTGGTGAACTCCCGATGTGCGGTCGCCCGCAACGTGACCTTGGTACCCCGTGAAGGCGCCGTCTGGCGTTCTTATTTCCTGACGGACTTCGAGTTGAAAAAATACTACAACCACTGCATGGCACCGAACCAGCAATGGCACAAGTTGATCACCTGCGATGGGGTCGTCCCCAAGGGTTGAGTCAACCTGATCAGAACGTCAGGACGATCGGTTCCAGCGCATCACCTTGCGCCAGCACCCGGCCAATGATGGCGGTGCGGTCGTAGCCCAAGTCTTTCAAAGCCGCCACACAGGCTTCGGCTTGGGCAGCTGGCACGCTGGCCAGCAAACCACCGGCAGTTTGCGGGTCAAAAATCAGTGGGTAGTTCGGGTGCTTCAGCGCCGCCTCTTGGTTGCGCAGCGCACGGCGCAGGCGCACGTTGGCCGGCTGCAATGAACTCAAGATGCCGGCAGCGCTGGTTTCTGCGGCGCCTTCCAGTAAGGGCAAGGCGTTCAGATCAATCTCTGCGTCAACGCCCGAGGGCCGCGTCATCTCGACCAGATGGCCGAGCAAGCCAAAGCCGGTCAGGTCGGTGCAGGCTGTCGCGCCGTGCTGTTGCAAGCACGCAGCGCCAAGACGGTTCGACTGCACCATGGAGTCGAGTGCTGCATCGATCCAGCGCCCGCGCGTTTGCAGCAGGGCGTGGGCCGCAAACAAAGTGCCCGTGCCCATCGGTTTTGTCAGCAGCAAGACGTCGCCCGGCTGCATGCCGCCTTTGACCATCACGCCGCGCAGGTTCTCATCAACCAAGCCATTGACGGCGAAGCCCAGCGCCAACTCCTTGCCTTCGCCGGTGTGGCCGCCGACCAGCGCGCAGCCGGCCTCGTTGAGCACCTCTACCGCGCCGGTCATCATCTGGAACAGCACGTCTTCGACTTTGCTTTCAAGCCCGGAAGGGACGGTGGCAATGGCGGTGGCCGTTTGCGCCTGGCCGCCCATGGCAAACACATCGCCCAACGCGTGGTTAGCCGCAACCTTGCCAAAAATATACGGGTCGTCAATGAAGGAGCGGAAAAAATCTACCGTGTGAACCATGGCTTTGCCCGGTGGGACGCGCACGACCGCCGCGTCGTCCGGCGCATGCAGGCCGATCAACACGTCGTCGCGGTCGACCGGTTGCAGAGCGCCCAAAGCGCGCGACAACACGCTGGCACCGACCTTGGCACCGCAACCGCCGCAGCGCATGGCGATGGCTGAAATAGCTTGTTGCGCTTCTTCGGCGTCGAGCTTGACGGTGGACGTTGGCGGCTTGGCCGGCTGCGCTGACATCGTCGGAAAGTGGCGAAACTTGTCCATGAAACCGCGGTCAATGCGGTCTTTCCAACGCCAGAGCATCTGACCCAAAACGCCCGTGGCGGAACCCGCACCCCAGCGGCCACGTGAGGCGACCGCCCGACGGTCGCCCGTGCTGATGAGCGCTAGCCAGCTGCGTTGCGGTCGGTAAGCCAGCAGTGGCAGACCTTCAACTGATCGTCGTAAGTTCAGGGCCAGCGGCGTACCTTGGCGCACGGCAAAGACGCCAGCTTTTTCAAGCGGATGGCCGACCATGCTGGCGATATCACCGGCGGCAAACACCAGCGGGTCGCTGATGCTTTGCAGCTGTTCGTTGACCCGAATAAAGCCGCCGTCGTCTAGCGCGAGGCCGGTTTGTTGCAGCCAAGGTGCACCACCCGCCTGCGTGACCCAGATGATCTCGTCCATCGTCAGCAGCTCGCCGTTGGCGGTTTGCAGACCGTTGGCAGACACCTGCGTCACCGCGCTGTTGCAATGCGTGACCACTTGGCGCTGCGCCAAAACGTCTTCAAAACTGCGCCGCACGCGCGCGCCGTGTGTGGGCAATATCTGGGCGCTGCTGGTGAAGAGATGAAAACTCAACTCGTTCGGATCGCGCCCGAGCAACTGCAACTCATGGCGCAAGCGGTGTTGCATCGCCAGCGTCAGCTCGACTCCACCCGCACCCGCGCCAACCAAGGCGATACGCGTCTTCCCCGGGTGCAGGCGCACGCGTTGCAGCAGTGCCAACCAGCGCTCGTTGAACAAATGAATCGGCTTGACCGCCACCGCATGCTCGGCCGCGCCTGGCACTTGGCTCATGCGCGGCGTCGAGCCGATGTTGATCGAGAGCCGGTCGTACGGCACTGGTGGGCGGTTTTTGCACAGCACTTTGCCGCTGGCCCGGTCCAGCCCGATCACCTCGTCTTTGTAAAACCGAGCACCCGCAAAAGCAGCCAAAGTGCGCAGGTCAATGTGCACGTCGTCATAGCTGTAGTGGCCGGCAATGTAGCCGGGCAACATGCCTGAGTAAGGCGTGTGGCTGTCGCGGCAAATCACCGTCAAGCGCACGCCCGGCATGGGCTGCATGCCAAATTTTTTAATCGCGACCACGTGGCTGTGGCCACCGCCCACCAGCACGATGTCCCGCAGGACCGGTTGTTCCGGTGATTGCATCTCAGGCCTTGTTTTGATTGTTTAGCTTGGTCAAGTCGTGCACCAGTTGGTGCAAGCCGGCGCGCTCGGTCTCGGGGCTGAACAGCGGTGCGCGCAGCGCGCATTGCGCGCTCAACTGCGCCAGCCAGTCATCGTCGCGGCAACGCCGCAGCAGCTGAGCCAAACCTTCGGCATCACCCGGCTCAAAATAGCCCGCGTAGTCGTCGCCGAGCATGCCGACGTTGCCCGGAATCCGCGACGCCAGCACCGGCGTTCCACTCAACACGGCTTCCATGATGACGTGGGCGCCGCCTTCCATGAGACTGGTGTGCACCAACACATGCGCACGCTGAATATGCCGGCGCGTGGCCTTGTACGGCTGCGTCCCCAGCCAGCGGTAATTCGGGCAGGCAGCAGCCGTCGCTTGCGCTGCTTGGCCCAGTGCGGGGTCTAGCGCTTCACCAATGTGGTCGATGAACAATGTCTGCTCGTCTTGCAACAGACGGGCTGCGGAAAAGAGAGTTTGTGGTGATTTTTCTGCCCGCAGATGGCCCACCATGACCGCGCGCAACTGGGTTTGCGCAGGCGGTTTGGAGACCGCTGGCAAGGCCGTGCTGGATTGAAAAATCACACGTGCTTTAGCGCGTAAATCAGCTGGCAAAGCCGCAGGCCCGTTGGCTTGCAACACCACCAGTTGCGACGCCAGCGCGAGCGATTGCTGGGCCGCTGCATCGTCTTGAATGTCGCGGTACAGATCTGTGCCCGTCAGCACCACTGCCAAGCCACGTGCGCCCGACGGCGGCCTTTCAGCCCAAGCCGCCACAGAGGCCGCCGAGCGACGTGCGTGCAGCGCCAGCATGACCTGGTCTTGCTGGGCTGTGTGTTGGTGGGCACCAGCGTCAGGCCACTGCTTGACGATGCGCACGCTGTGCGGCGCCAGTAGCGCGCGCCAGCGTTGGGCGGTTTGCCAGTTGCCATTATTGGCGTCCGCCAGCGCCGGGCTGACGATGACAATGCGCAAAGGTGTTGTTGTCGGAATGGGTGTGGTCATGGTTGTGGTTATATTTTGATGGGTTTAACCCGCCGCCCAAAAGACCGCAAACCAGCCGCGTTCATCCGTCCAAGCCTGTGTGCGGGCAAAGCCTGCACTCAGCAGCAATTGCTCAAAATCAGAAGCCAGCCATTTGTAGGAGCTTTCGGTGTGAATACGTTGGCCTTCGCCAAAGTGTCGCTCGCCGCCGGGCCAGCGCACGTGCACGGCGCGCAAGGCCTGCAGATGCATTTCAACGCGCGACTCTGCGGCGTTGAACAAGGCCACGTGCCGCCAGTCGGCCAACTGAAAGTCACTGCCGACCAATTGGTTCAAGTGCGGCAACAGGTTTCGGTTGAAAGCGGCGGTGACACCCAGCGCATCGTCGTAAGCGGGCTCCAAAATATCGGGTGATTTCAGCAAGTCGACACCGATCAACAGACCGCCGCCGACGCACGCGCTGCGGGCTTGACGCAAAAATGCCAGCGCTTGCGCCGGCGTGAAGTTGCCAATGCTGGAGCCCGGGTAAAACAGCACGTTCGGCCCGTTGCCTGCTTGCGGCGGCAGTTGCAGCGCGCTTGAAAAGTCCATGCCGACGCCTAGCATCGGCAAACGGGGATGCTGCGCTTGCAGGCTGGCCAAGGCTTGCCGCAAAAATTCGACTGAAATGTCCACGGCCACGTAACGCGCTGGTACAAAAGCCGCAAACAAACTGGCCGCCTTGGCACAGTTGCCCGCGCCTAAGTCGACCAGCGTGGCGTTCGCCGGTTGCAGTGCGGCCATGGCTCCAGCATGCGCTTTGAAAATACCGGCTTCGGTGCGCGTTGGGTAGTACTCGGGCAATTCGGTAATGGCCTCAAACAGCCGCGAACCGAGGGCGTCGTAGAGATATTTTGGGGAGGTGAAGGCTTGCGGGGCCAGCAGGCCAGCCACCAACTCAGCGCGCACGGCGGCTTGGTCTTCATGGTGCAGTTGCACAAAATCGGGTTGCGGCAGCACGTGAGGGAAGATGGTGGACATGGCAGGGAAATCAGGCATCGCAGGACTGTAGCAGGCGCTGGCTGGCGCGTTTCACAACATCAGCCGCGCTTCCAGTCGTGGTAGCGGCGCACCCAAGCCAGCAGCCTTTCGGGCTGGTGGGCGCGTTTCCATGCGCCGGCGGCGTATTTGTTGGCTTCGGCTAGGGTCGGGTAGGTGTGGATGGTGCCCAGAATTTTGTTCAGGCCCAGCCTGTGTTTCATGGCCAGCACGTACTCGGCCAGCAGGTCTGCGGCATGGCTGCCGACGATGGTGACGCCCAAAATGGCGTCTTTGCCGGGCACCGTCAGCACCTTTACAAAGCCTTGCGTCTCACTGTCGGCAATGGCGCGGTCCAAGTCGTCGAGCAGGTAGCGGGTGACTTCGTAGGGGATGCTTCGTGCACGGGCTTCCTGCTCATTCAGGCCAACGCGCGCGACCTCAGGGTCGACGAAAGTCGACCAAGGGATCACGCTGTAGTCGGCCTTGAATTTTTTCAAGTCACCAAACAGCGCGTTGACCGCTGCATACCAAGCTTGGTGCGCCGCCACATGCGTCAGCTGGTAGGGCCCGGCAACATCGCCAGCGGCATAAATGTTCGGGTAGATCGTTTGCAAATACGCATTGGTGGCGACGGTTTTTCCGGTCGGGATGCCCAGCTCTTCTAGGCCATAACCCGTCAAGCGGGCACGCCGGCCGACAGCGCAAATCAGCTGGTCAAAAGCGATTTCGGTTTCGAATCCGTCATGTCGCAGTACCAACACCTTGCTATCGGTTCGGCTGTCGCAGCGCAGGGCTTCGTGCGACGTCAGCACCGTCACGCCGTCGGCTTCCAGTGCAGCGCGTGTCAGGGCCGAGACTTCTTCGTCTTCTCGCGGCAGCAGGTGCGTGCCCCTTTCAACTTGCGTCACCTGCGAGCCGAGTCGTGCAAAGGCTTGGGCCAGCTCGCAGCCCACCGGCCCACCGCCCAGCACCAGCAAGCGGCGCGGCACGGCGTCCAGCCTGGCAAAGCGGTCCCACAAGGTGTCGCTGGTGACGTAGTCGGTCGCAGCCAAACCCGGCAGTTCTGGCAGCACCGGCTGGGCACCCGCTGCGATCACGATGCTGCGCGTGGTGAGCCGCTGCGTACCGCCGCCGTTGAGCGCGATCTCGATCGTCCACGGATTGATGATGCGGGCGTGGCCTTGCAGTACCTCTACGCCAAGCTTCGTGTAGCGTTCAACGCTGTCGTGCGGCTCGATCGCGGTGATAACGCTTTGAATCCGCTGCATCACCGCCTTGAAGCTGAAATGCGGCGGCGTGTCTTGCAAACCGTAACGCGAGCCGTGCTGCATTTGCTGCGCCAGCTTGGCACTTTTGATCAGCGCTTTGCTCGGCACGCAGCCGTAGTTGAGGCAGTCGCCGCCCATCTTGTGCGCCTCGACCAGCGTGACACGCGCCTTCACTGCAGCCGCAATGTAGGCCGACACCAGACCGCCGGCACCAGCGCCGATAACGATCAAATTGCGGTCAAACTGAGCGGGCCGCACGGACTTCCAGCGCGCATAAACCTGTCTGCGCTTGGCGAAGTCCAAGCCTTTTCGGGCCGCCAACGGCAGCAAACCGAGCAGCACCAAAGAGCCCAGCAAGCTCGGCGACAGCACCGAACGCAAAGAATCAATCTGCGCTAGCTGCGTGCCTGCATTCACATACACCAGCGTGCCGGCGAGCATGCCAAGCTGGCTGACCCAGTAAAAAGTCCAAGTCTTCATGCGCGTCAAACCCATCAGCAAATTGAGCGCAAAAAACGGCACGACCGGCATCAGGCGCAGCGAGAAAAGATAAAAGCCGCCGTCGCGGCGCAGGCCTTCATGAAAGCTCTCAAGCCGACCCGCAAAGCGTTTTTCAGTGGCGTTGCGCAGCAGGTAGCGACCACTCAACATGGCCAGTGTGGCGCCGATGGTCGATGCAAAAGACACCAGCAGCGTGCCCCAGAACAAGCCCAGTGCCGCACCGCCGGCCAGCGTCAAAATGGTCGCGCCTGGCAAAGACAGTGCTGCCACCAGCACGTACAGCGCAAAGAAAGTTGCACCCACCAGCAGCGGCTGCTGCGCATGCAGCAGGGCAAACGTAGCTTGGCTTTCTTTCAGATAAGCCAGACTGACAAAGCGGCTTAAGTCCAAAGCCGAGAACGCCAGCACCGCACCCGCCAGCAACAGCAGCAAAAATAGTTGTCGAATTTTCATCAGGGGAAGTGTCTCGATCAAACGGCGTTCAGCCAGCGCTGAGCCTGCTGGCCGAGCAGTAGGCTAGGAAATTGTCCAACTCAAGGGACTTGTCGAACACCGCATCAGCGCCCAGTGCCAGCGCGCGGCGACGAATGTCGGGGGTTGCATAGTTGGTGAGCACCACCACTTTTTGGCTTGGTTTGCGGTTGGCACAGTGGCTCAAAACGCCCAGGCCGCTGCCTTGCAGCAAGAACAGATCGACCACCGCCATTTGCCATTCGTCCGGATGGCCAAGCAGCCATTCAGTCGCTTCAAGTTCGGTGCTCGCCATGCCGGCCACTTTGACGTTGGCAACTTCAGTCAGCATGCTGGCGAGGGTGTCACGCACGACGTCGTTGTCTTCGACCAAGTAAATCATGGGTTTCCAGAGAGTGTGACGACGCCACAAAGAATCGACTTTATCACCATCATTCGGCACGAAATGAGTTGCAGTCCTACAAGTCTGTCGACAAAGCTGGACAATAGTGCATAGACTTTCAAGTCAGTCTAAAACAGCCCCAAGCGCCTTCAAGAGCACGCCCTTATTCATGCCAAACCTCTCTGACATATCCATTCAGGCGGAAGCCGCCCGTTACGCATTGCTAAGGCGTCTGGCGCCGTCCATTCGCCACCATCTTGTTGGGGAGTTTCAACCCATCGGCATGGTCGCCACCATGATGGACAGGCGACTGCAGAGCGAGGCGCCGAACCTGATTCATCTGCGGGAGAACAGCGCAGCCGTCGGCAAACTGTCGCGCACGGCGGCCAACACCTGCATGAACTTGATGTCTTGGCTGGCGCCTAAAAAGGGGGCAGTGACGCGCCTAGACAGCGGCGTGCTGGACTGCTTGAGTTTGATCACGACTGAGTGCCGATTCAGGGGATTTGTCATCGTCGATCAGATCTCGGACATGCCTGTTGAGGTGAGTCTCATGGCCTTGCGCACTGTCTTGCCGGCTGCGCTGCTGGCCTTGAGTGACCAGCAGTCCGGTCCGGCAGATATCGTCTTGACGGCCAGCATGGTGGACGGTGGCGTTGCCTTGTCGGTGCTCAGACGTCCTGCCGAGCGCAGCGCCGACAACAGCCCCGGCACAGACTACCGCGCGCTGACGTGGTCCGATGTGGCGGCTCTTGCGCAAGCCGAATCGGTTGGCTTCACGCAGTCTGCAGACACTGTTCAACTGACGTTTTTGGAAGCCGTTCACACCTCCGGCCTAGAAGGCTGAGTATTTTTATGCACACCACTGCTCTCGTTTTGTTCTCAGGGGGACAAGACTCCACCACTTGTCTTGCGCAGGCGCTAGCACGTTACCAGCGCGTTGAAACCATTGCGTTTGACTACCGCCAGCGCCACAGCGTTGAGCTGGACGCCCGGCTGGTGGTCTTGCAACAGCTGCGCGAACAGTTCCCTGAATGGGCCGGCAAGCTCGGTGAAGACCATTTACTCGACTTGGGCGTGCTGGGCCAGGTCAGCGAGACTTCGCTGACGCGCGACACCGCCTTCAAAATGGAAAGCTCGGGCCTGCCCAACACCTTTGTGCCGGGTCGCAATTTGCTTTTCTTGACATTGGCTGCTGCGCTGGCTTACCGGCGCGGCTTAGAGGTCTTGGTGACCGGCGTGTGCGAAACCGATTTTTCAGGCTACCCCGACTGCCGTGACGACACCATGAAAGCCATGCAACTGGCTTTGTCATTGGGCATGGACAAACGCTTTTTAATCGAGACGCCGTTGATGTGGATCGACAAAGCCGACACGTGGCGTTTGGCCGATTCGTTGGGCGGCAAGAAGCTGGTGGACTTGATCGTCGAGCACACCCACACCTGTTACCTCGGTGACCGAGAGCATCGCCATGCGTGGGGTTATGGCTGCGGTGTGTGCCCGGCTTGTGAGTTGCGGGCGCGGGGGTTCTCTGGATTTTCCGGAGCCTGAGTAAGCGGGGATCGGCCAGGGTGCTGGCCTCCTAAACGTTTAAATAGGTTTTATGCTCCCGTAGGAAGCCAGCCCTCTGGCCGATCCCCGAAGATCCCCTCACCGAACCGTCAATCCATACGCCGCCTCAGCCCCTTCAGGCGCTTTCTCTAACTCCCAGCGCTGGCTGTGAAACGCAGCCACTGATGGCCGATGCGCGATCGACACGAGTGCGCCACCGGCTTGCTGCGTCTGCGCCAGCAGTTTGGCGTAGAGGGTTTTTTCAGCCGCATCGTCAAGCGCGCTGGTGGCTTCGTCGGCAAAGATCCATTGGGGTTTTTTCAGCAGCACGCGGGCAATGGCAAGCCTCTGTTGTTCGCCGCCAGACAGCTTTTGGCTCCAAGCATCGCGGTCATCTAGTCGCTCGGTGAGCTGCGGCAACAGGGCATCCCTCAAAGCTTGTTTCAAGTCGGCGTCGCTGTAACTGTCAACCGGCTGCGGGTAGGCCAGCGCGTCGCGCAGGCTGCCGTCCGGAAAGTACGGCCGCTGCGGAATGAACATGGTGCTGTGCGGCACCACGGCGCGGCCGTGCGCAAACGGCCAGATGCCGGCCAGTGCGCGGAACAGGGTCGACTTGCCGCTGCCCGAAGGCCCGTTCAGCAGCACGCTGTCGCCGGGTTGGGCTTGTAGCGCCAAGCCGCTGAGCAAGACTTCACCCGTCGGCAAACTGAGGGATAAATCGACAGTTTGCAGGTGATCCGCACCGACGATGACGGTGGCAAGGTCTGCATCAGAAGTCCCCGCATTGACAGCCGCTCGCGCTTGGCCTTCCAGCGTGTGCGCGGCAATGTGCTCTTCAAAACTCGTCAGCCGGTCGGTGGTGGCGCGCCAAGCCGCCAGCGTGCTGTAGTTATCCACAAACCAACTGAGCGAGTCTTGCACCCGACCAAAAGCCGAGGCGATTTGCATCAGCTGACCGAGCTGAATCGCGCCGCTGAAAAACCTCGGAGCCGAGATGATGAAAGGAAAAACTGTCGCCGCTTGACCAAAAAAGTTGGTGAACCAAACCAGGCTTTTTTGCTTTTTAATCAGCGCCAAGTAGTTGCCGAGAACCGTCGAAAAGCGTGTGTCGAGATGACCACGCTCAACCGCTTCGCCCTTGTCGAGCGCAATCGCCTCGCTGTATTCACGCACGCGCACCATGTGATGCCGAAAGTCAGCTTCGTAGCGTTGCTGCAAAAAATTCAGCTGTATTTGCGGCCGGCCGATGTAATGCGTGATGACGCTGCCAGCGACGCAATACAGCACCGCCATCCAAACCATGAAGCCGGGAATGCTGTAGGCCGTACCGCCCAGCGTGAAGGCAAACGCCCCCGACAGACTCCACAAAATACCGACAAAACTCAGCAGCGTCACCACCGCATTCAGCAAGCCCATGCTGAGCGACACGGTGTAGCTGGTGAACAGGTTCAGGTCTTCCTGAATACGCTGGTCCGGGTTGTCGGGCATGGCCTGCGGCGCGCCCGGCTGGCCTTCTTGCGCGCTTGCTGGCTGCGTGTAGCGCGCCAACTCCAGCCGGTAAAACGCATGGTTGGACAACCAGCGTTGCAGGTAGTGGCCTGTCATCCAGGCGCGCCAGCGAATCTCCAGCAATTGCGTCAAATAAAAGCGATAAACCGCAATCAAGATGAAGGCAAAAGCCAAGTACGTGAAGCGGCCCAGCTCTCGCCAAAAAACCGCTTCGTCCTTGTTTTGCAGCGCGTCGTAAAACAGCCGGTTCCAGTCATTCAACAAGACCAGCATGTAGACCGCCGCCAAGTTCAGGACGACGATGGCGGCCAATAATCCGCGCGCCTTCCATTTGTCTTCAGACTGAAAATACGGCAAAGACAAGGCCCAAACTTTGCGCACAAAAGTCTTGAAGCTGCCAAGTTTGTCTTGAACAACGGTCATGAGCGCTCTCTTCAATTGGGGTTGGAGACGCCGCTCGCCACATGCCCTGAGGGCACGTGCTGAGAGGCCGAATGAACATGGCCAGTCTGGTCATCAAAGAAAAAATCAGGCTCAAATTCACGCAGAAATTCGCCCTTGGCCAAGCCGCCCAAAAACATCGCTTCATCGACCTCAATGTTCCAGTCCATCAGCGTGCGGATGGCGCGCTCGTGCGCCGGTGCGCTGCGTGCGGTGACCAGCGCTGTGCGAATGCGCATGCGCGAGGTTCCTGCCTCTTGCAGCCGGTGCAGCGCTTCCAACAGCGGCTTGAACGGCCCCGCCAGCAGCGGCTGAGCTGCGTTGGCGCGCTCGTGCGCCTGAAAAGCGCTGAGACCTTGCGACTGAAAAACGCGCTCCGCTTCGTCCGAAAAGAGCACGGCGTCACCGTCGAATGCGATGCGCACTTCATGTGGATGCGCATCGCTGGCGTGGGCTGAATGCGGGTAGACCTGCGCCGCCGGCACACCGGCCAGCAGCGCGGCCCGCACATCGCTCAAGTGCGTCGACAAAAAGAGATTGGCATGCAGCGGTTTCAGGTAGCGCCACGGTGCTTCGCCACGGTTAAACGTGCCACGTTCTATCTTCAAGCCGTAGTGCTGCGCCGACCTGAAAACGCGCATGCCCGAGACCGGGTCATTGCG
>JBEDKR010000015.1:0-13399 GCA_041172005.1 Pseudomonadota bacterium | reverse complement strand
AGGGGTCGACTTCTGTGCTGGGACGACAAGATATGGTGAAGCAGCCAGCAGCGCCCTCGACGTGTGCAAATTCTCCGAGCTTGCGTCATTTGATTGGCCTGCGCATGACGGTCGAAGGCGGTTGGTCGGTTGACGAGGCACCCTTGGCACAAGCGCTTGGGCAACTCACAGCCAATTTGCTCCAGCATTCGGGCGGTATGGCTGCCGGTTGGAGCATGTTGCCAAGGTCTGCGCCGGCGCAGTCTGGCTATGAACGGGTGCTGCTTGGGACCAGCGCAGACCAGCTGCCTTGGCAAGCCTTTCTTGTTGTCAAGCCAGCGCCGCCTTTGCCGGCCACAGGCGCTGCGAGTTACTTGTCGGCGCTGCCGATATGGCCCGACCGACCCGTGATGGCCCGAGTCAACTTTTCACTCGTGGCGCGCGGCCAGAGTCGGCCGGCTTTTGAGGGCAGTGTCCAGCTGGAAGTCCCTAGGCAAGCGCAGGCTTGGGGCCGACCGCAGCTAGAAGCGACGGTTCGCGCGCAAGCGAGCAGCCTGATTCAGCCTTGGGCGCTGGCCTTGTCGGAGCAGTTCGCATGCGAGGCTGTTCGTCCAGACGTCATCGCGGTGCGCGGCGTTGAACTCAGCATCAATGCCGGTACATTGGCCGGTGTACGCAGTGGCGACGAGTGGCTGTTGGCAGATCCGCAGCGTTTTCCGCAGCAAATTTTGGCTTCAGGTGTGGCTGCTAGCGCGGTGCTGGCCCGCGTCGCACAGGTCTACCCGCACCACGCTCAACTGCAGATCGTCGCAGGTCCGACCGATTTGGTCCGCACAGATTGGCGCGCATGGCGCGCAGATTCGCTAAGGAAAGAAAAATGACCCTCCGCTGTCTCGAACAAGCCGCTCCCCGAGCCGTCTGTGGTGTTCACTTTTCAGTGTGCTTGTTGGCCGCTGTGCTGGCCACAGGTTTGGTTCATGCCGCTGGGCCGGCGCCCAGCCAGGCGCAGGCCGTGACAGCGCGCAGTTACACCGTGCAGCGCGGTGACACCTTGGACCGCGTGATTCAGCACACCTTGCCTGACAGTCCGCTCAAGATGGAACTGTTGCGCAAGGCCTTTGTGGGCAGCAACCCGCAGGCCTTTGTCTCTGGCAATGTGTCGCGCCTGCGTGCGGGTGTGGTGCTTCAGGTGCCCGACCACACCAAGTTGTTGCGTTCTACAGTGATGCCTTTGCTCGACGGTGCTGATGCGGCCGCCATGGCGGGTGAAGGCCGCTCTTACAACGCCAGCGATCGGCGGAGCTGGGTCCGCTTTCCTTGATCTCTGGGCCACAAGCCAGCCATCTCGCTGGCCATGCCAACCCGATTTTTCTCGAAGGAAAGTTGCTGCCGCTGGCTGTCCCGGCGGCGCGTGAACTGGGCCTGAAAGACGGCGAGGTGGTGCAGGCCACGGTTCAAGCCCGCGGCGGCGACGACATGGCTTTGCTGTTGCGCGGTCGACTGTTGGAATTGCCCAAGCCCTCGCCTTGGCCAGAGGGTCACACGCTGTCAATGCGGGTAATCGCCGCACCCAGCGGCCCCTGGAATCTGCAGTTGCTGCCGGTCAACTCGGTCTCAACCGCACTGACAATCCTGCCGTCCTTGCCGGCGGCAGCGAGTCTGATTTCAAATGTGGCAAACCTCTTGTTTCGCCCCGTGGGTCAACCCGACTTGGCTAAATTATTTCAACCCGGCAACCTAGAGGCCCTGCTGCAAACCGTCCCCAGACCCGACCTGCAAGCGCAGTGGCGCGGTATGCAGTTGTCAATGGCCCAACTCACCCCGCAGGCTTTGAGTCAGTTCGTGGCGGCTGGCATGGGGGCAGAGGTCTGGCTGGCGCGCGGCATGACGCCGCCGGCAGACGATCCAAAGCAATTGCTCAGGCGCTTGATGACGGCCATCACGCGCGGTGAGTCGGATGAAGACGGGAGCAAAATCGGTGGTGTTCAACGCGCCGTGGATGACCTCGAAGCCTCGCAGGTGCAGGCTGTTCAAGCGCAGAACCAACGGGAAATGCAGATGCGCATGGTGCTGCCTTTTCACGATGCCGAACCGGTTGAGCTGGTCTTCAGGCGGGCGCCACGTCATGGCGGCAAGTCGCCGCCGTTGACGGTCAACGTGCATTCACGCAGCCAGTCTCTCGGAGAAATCTGGCTCAAGACGCAGCTTCACGGCGGTGAACGGGTTGAACTCAATATGTGGGCGGTCGAGGCGGATGTGGTGCGGCAAGCCAAAAGCCGTTCCGCTGAACTGGGACAGCAACTGGTCGACGCCGGACTTTCCATGCAGAGCTTTCAAATTGTGCACGGGCGTCGGCCTGCCGAGCCGACCGAATGGCGCCCGTCTGGCCGTGGCATGGTGGTGGATGTGTCCGCATGACCCAACGCCTGCAAGCCATCGCTTTGGAGTACGGACCGAACACGGTCCCGATCGTCGTTGCCAAAGGGGACGACGCAGTGGCGGCCATGATTGTTGAAGAAGCCCGCAAGCAAGGCGTCTACGTGACGCAAGACCCGCAATTGCTGTCCTTGCTCAGCCGCTTGAATGTGGACGAGGAAATCCCGACTGAGCTGTACACCACGGTGGCGGTGATATTGAGTTGGGTTTATTGGCTGAAGGGCATGCGCCCGGGCGACGAGAAGGTCGATCAGGCTTCTTGATAGCCGCGGCCGCGCGTGAATCGAGCCACCTGGCCCAAGCGGTCATAGACCTCAACCGTGCTGGTGGAGACAGATGCCTGCAGACTTTGCAGCGTACCGCGGATGGCTTCAAGCTTTCGCTCGATCAGCATGGCATTGCGCCTGTGCATGTCGCGGCACGTGGTCATGATGTTCAGCAAACCCTTCCAGTCGGGGTCAGACTGAAGTGTTTGTGACGGTGGGCACAAGCCGGTGAGTTCAGCCAGCAGGTCTGTCTTACGGCCTTGCAGTTGCTCAAAACGTTCAAGGTCTTGCTTTTGCAAGGCTTCAAACTCCATGCCCAAAATTTCTTCAAGTTCGACCGCCAACTTATGGGCAAGGACAGCCCGGCCGCGCTTGGCGACCATCTCAGCGTCGGTCAGCGGTGTCACATCAATCACGGATCATTTGCTCAATGGCCATGAAACTCTCTGCAATCCGACGCGAGTCAAGCGGGTACTGACCGTCTTGAATCGCTTTTTTGATCGATTCGACCTTGGCCCGGTCAAAGGTTGGCTCGTCCATGGCTTTTTTGGCCACATCACTCAGGATCAGCATGTCAGCCCCTGGTTTAGCCACCGACGGCTTTTTCTCAGCCGCCAAAGCAGCTTGATTCGGCGAATTGGCCTCTGTGGCGACTTTTTTGTCCAGCCGGTCAAGCGCGCTGCGCACAGAGCTGTCTAGCTGGCCCTGTCGCCCATATTGTGAAATGGCATCGGTCATGAAGCTCTCTCTTTCTGATAATGACAGTCAATTCTGAAGACTGTGCATCTGTAGTATCGGCCGATCGTTCTGAAACTTGAGGTCATTTTTGTGAATAGCTCAAAGTCCACGTACAGCGTTCGGGCCGGTCACTGTACCTGTTAATAATCGACCCGAATCCGGATTTTTCAAGCGGATTTGTTCGCCCATTCGACCATCTTGCAGGGCTTCCACCCTGACGGTGATCTGAAAACCGTTGTTTTGCCCAACGCTCATCAGCGCAGACTGGCCTTGCTTGACCAGCACCGAGCGTCTGATGTCACTGCTGCGCAGCACTTGG
Source organism: Pseudomonadota bacterium (assembly GCA_041172005.1). Taxonomy (GTDB): domain Bacteria; phylum Pseudomonadota; class Gammaproteobacteria; order Burkholderiales; family Burkholderiaceae_C; genus Polaromonas. The sequence continues at coordinate 9,661 of JBEDKR010000015.1, read as the reverse complement.
CCGGCCGCTATGTCCCGCACCACCTCGCCGTGCAGCAGGTCTTGCAAGGAGGCAACGGCGTTCGGGTCCATGCCTTGTGCCGGCAGCGTTACTTCTTCCAGCATGCCCGGCACCAGTCGTGTGCCGCGCTGAACCAAGTGGCGCGTGACCACGGTCTGGCGGGTGGCGCTGGCATCAGTGCCGCTGCCGGTTTGTGTCACTTCGACCGGGCCCGCACTGCCAGATTGCAAGCGCAGGTAAAGCTGCCATGGTGGTTGGGCGCAACGCACACGAACCGTTTCACGCGACGCAAAAGGCAAGTCCATCTGTAAGGGCTGCGGGCAGGTTTGCACTTGCACGCGGCCATCCAGTGGCGCTATCTCTACTTGAGCCGGCGATGTATTTTGGGTTTGCGCCACCCATTGCCGAACCTGCGTCAGCATTTTTTCTTGCGTCCCCTGAGTTCCTTTTGCACCTTGCGCTACCGCCAAGCCGGGCAGGGCGCAGGCAGCCAGCAGCAAAGCGGCGGTCAAAGCACGCTGGCGTAGGGATGAAAAAAGTAGGCACAGCATTTGCATTAATCCTGGTAAATCGATGTCAATTTGCTCGAAGGGTGTTGAATTTTTGACACCGAAGATCACCAATGAGAGCGTTGATGCAAGAAAGAGACCAAGTGAAAAATACCGCGATTACTCGGTTCCGGGTGGGAGGATGTCATGGGCATTGAAGACAATTTAAGTGTTAGCGTGGGTTCCTCGGCATGGACGCCGGCCAGCGCACGGGCGTCAAATAATCTGACAACCGTCGCCGCGAATCAATTTGGTCAAGCCTTCAGCCAAGCTTGGCCGATGGAGGCCCGCTCACCCAGACTCGACAGCGCCGCGCTATCGGCGCTGACCGAAGCCAAGCCAGCCGATCAAGTGCCCAGCATCGTCACGCGCACCGTGGCTTCAGGCGACACGCTGAGCGGTTTGGTCAAGGCCCAGGCTCAAGCCCAAGGTGTTCAGCTCAGCGGTCCGCAGCTCATGCGAATGACGCAGTTGGTAGCCGCTGACAACAAGATTGCCAACGCCAACCGGATTTTCCCAGGTCAGCAAATCAACATGACCGGCTTGGCCGCCGAGTTTGACGCCAATCTGAAGGAGTCCGTTCTGGCCGCTGCCGCTGTGGCCAAGCCGACAACCACCGCCGCGGCTTTGCAGTCCTTTCGCGCTGTCAGCGTCGAGCCCGCCACTGAAGCTGTGTCGGCGAGCTCACCGACAGTCGTCACACCGCCCACCGTGGTCACTGCGGTGGCCAGCCGGCCAGTCCAGTCGCGCCATGACGTGCTCGACAAAACGCTCAACCGGGCTGTGGCCAAAGGCTTTATTCCTGCGGTCGAAAAAAACGACGTGCGTGACAAAATCTTGGAGCTGGCCAAGACGCATAAATTCAACCCTGACGATTTCGCCCGCATGACGCTAATGGAAAGCGACGGCATGAACCCCCGCTCAACCAACCAGCGCTGCCACGGCATCATTCAGTTTTGCGACGGTTCCGACCGCGGTGCCGCCAGCGCTGGTTACGCGGCTAACCCGAAAGCTATTTTGGGTTTGAGTGTTTATCAGCAACTGCACTTGGTGGACAAGTACTTTGACGATGTTGGCCTCAAAAACAAAGGCAAGTCAGGTCTTGATGACTTGTACTTGTCTGTCTTGATGCCTTCGGCCCGCAGTGAAACCCGCACCGATGCGCCGCTGTCGATTGGTGGCACCCAAGCCAAGGCGCTGTATGAAGGGCGTGACACCAGCGCCGCCATGACGCGCCAGTCGATCTTGCAAGGGCTGTTGAAAAATGCCGCCGACCGTCTTGGCCAAAGCACGCCAGCGGCAGGCCGGCTGCAAGCCATCCGCACCGCCGCTTATGAAGACAACACTGCGTTGCGCTAGCGGCAACACGCAGCGGCAAGATGTTGCCGCTGACACGCGTTTTGTTCTTTTGCAGAGTCAATAAAGCGGCAAACACCCGGTGGCACGTGTTTTGCAGTATCCAACCTGAAGCCCCTTTGAAAGGCTGGACGTGTCGGTAAACCGGCAAGCGAGTTAAACGTAGTCACTGGGTGATTGCAATCGATGGAAAGGTCAGGCGATGAATGTTTTGGACAAAGCTCTGGGCGTGCATGCACAAGCCCTCGGCATGCGCAGCCAACGCATGGAACTGCTGGCGCGCAACATCGCCAACTCCGACACGCCTAACTTCAAGGCCCGCGACATCGACTTCAAGCAAGTCATGCAGCAACAGCAAGAAACCGCCATGGTCACGACGCAAGCCGGTCATATCTCGCAAGCCGAGGCTGATCCTGCCGGCGGCGTCAAATACCGGACCCCGTTCAACACTGCTTTTGACGGCAACACGGTTGAACTCAACGTCGAGCAGGCCAAATACGGTAAGTCAGCCGCCGACTACCAAGCCACGCTCAATTTTCTCGAACAGCGCGTCAGTGGCATCCGCAAAGCCCTGCGCGGGGAGTAATTAAATGGCCCTTGACAACATTTTTGGCATCGCCGGTTCAGCACTCAATTCGCAAACCGTGCGCATGAACGCCATTGCCTCTAATTTGGCCAACGCCGGCACGGTATCTGGCACCGACCAAGATGCCTTTCGCGGCAAACGGACGGTGTTCAAGGCCATCATGGACCAACAGGCGGCGCCGCAAGACAGCTCTTATCAGGGCGGCGTCAAGGTTCTGCAAATTAAAGACGACCCAACACCCGTGCGCCGCATGCTAGACCCGGGCAACCCGTTGGCTGACAAGGAAGGCTACATCTACACCTCGAATGTCAATGAAATGGCTGAGATGGTCGACATGATGGCAGCTTCGCGTTCTTACCAAAACAACGTTGAAGTGATTAACACCGCGCGCCAGTTAATGATGCGCACCCTTGACATCACCAAGGCCTGATTGAGCCAACACATCACTGGACACCACCATGGTCACTACCACTGCATTGCCATCCGGCATCAAGAGCTACGAACAAGTCATTGCCACGCCCAAAGCCGCCAGCACAGGCGCGTCGCAGCAAGACTTTTTGAAGCTGTTCACCACGCAGCTGCAAAATCAAAACCCGCTGGACCCGACCAAGAATGAAGCCTTTGTGGCCCAGTTGGCGCAGTTCTCGCAACTCGAAGCGACCACCAACATGGCGTCGCAGTTGACCAGCTTTGTCTCCAGCATGACGGGCGACCGCATGCTCAATGGGGCTGCCTTGATTGGCAAAAAAGTGGCTGTCGATGGCGCCCCTGTGCTGATGTCGGGCGGTCAGCCCGTGCAAGGTGTGATTGCTTTGCCAGCTGGTGCGGAAGGCATGCGGCTTGAGATTTTTGACAGCCAAGGCACCTTGGTGCGCCAGCAAATAGCCGGGGCACAAACGCCTGGCGAAGTCACGCTGACTTGGGACGGCAAAGACTCCGTGGGCAGCACGGTGGCCGATGGCAAGTACACCTTCAAGGCGACCATCACGTCTGGCGGCGTCACATCCAACCCCGCGGTCACCACACTGGCCACCGTGCGCAGCGTCAGTCAGGTAGACGCTGCGAGCCCATTGATGCTGCAAGTCGATGGCGGACTCAGCGTGGCGTTGTCTGCCGTCAAGCGCATTGGCAGCTGATTTTTACTAGATTCCCAGGAGCCCTGAATGTCTTTTTACACCTCCCTGACCGGCTTGAATTCCGCCTCTGCGCAATTGGGCGTCACCAGCAACAACATTGCCAACGTCGGCACCACCGGCTTCAAGCGTTCACGGGCTGACTTTGGCGATATTTTTGCGACCTCACCATTGCAAAAATCTTCCAGTGCCATCGGTCAGGGTGTCTCGCTCAAGCAAGTGAGCCAAGAATTCAGCCAGGGCAATATTTCGTTCTCATCTAACGCGCTTGACTTGGCGATTTCTGGCGATGGTTTTTTCCCGCTGAAGTCGGCCGACGGCTTGCAAGACATTTACACCCGCAACGGTGCTTTCATGTTGAACGAGCAGTTCAACGTGGTGAACTCTGCGGGCCAACGACTCATGGCGGCAACGGTTGACTCGACCGGCAGCGCCAATGTGAACGAGCGCGTGGTGCTGACCATTCCACAAACCACGGTCGGTGAAGCCCGAGAGACATCGCAGGTGATCTTGGGTGTCAACTTCCCGGCAGACGCTGCTGTCATCACTGACCCTTTCAGCCGCACCAACGCAGCCAGCTACAACAAGAGCACCGCCTTGACGGTTTATGACGCCGGCGGCAATGGCTACTTGGCAACGATTTACTACGTCAAGACCCAAAACGCCACCCAAGGCAGCCCGTTCAACAAGTGGCAAACCTACGTCTACATTGGCGCCGACGAAGTCAAGGCATCGCTGATGCAGGCTTCAGATTCAAACAAAGAACCGCTGTTCGTCAATAAATACGGTGAAACGCAGCCCTACAGCGCGGTCAAAGACTTCTTGACCAACAACGCCAAGACGCAGATGTTCTCGCTGGACCAGTTGACGAACAAGCAAGTCTCACAAGCGGCCACGATCAATGGCGTCCCGGCCACAAAAGACTTGGCATCCGGTGTCAACTTCAGCACTTTGGCTTCGGGCGAAAGTTTGAGCAACCTCTTCAAAATCGAGGTCGACGGTAGCGCGGTCAGCGTTGACCTGAGTTATCTGTCTAAAACGACAACCCCTTTGACGGGCACGCAGATCGCCTCTGAACTCACCAACTACCTGAATAAAAAGTTTGGCGACGAGCGCTACTTTGAGTTTCCGGACACGGCCAGCAGCAATTTCAACTTGACGGTCGGTACGGGTACTAAGTCGGTCATGACCTTAGGTTTTGCTGCTGGTTCCAAAAAGACAACGGATGAAGTCGTTGCGGCCATGCAAACCCAGATCAACACGGCTTACCCTGCTGTGTCCCCAAGCACCGTCTCGCCAATCACCGTCTCGTATGACTCGGTTGCGCGAACCTTCAAGTTCACAGACAGCACTGTTCCGCCGCGTGCGATCAATGTCAGCTCGACAGCCGCCAATGCGGTGCTCGGCCTGTCGACCACGGGTGTCACGCTCGGTGACAACGGTCTGATGCCAAGTCAGATTGCACCGAACAGCGAAACCTTTGTACGCCCGGAAGTTGACCAGCGCTTCGGCATGAAGGTGACTTACAACACGGGCGACAAAACCTTCACGTTTTCGTCCGGCTCTACGGGTGACAACTCAACGCTGTCGATCACCCCGATCACGAGTCTCGGCGTAGAAACTAACGACGCGGGTATCAACTCACTGGCTTCTAGTATTTTTGGCCTGAAAAAAGAAGCGGTTGTCGTGTCGGATCTTGCACTGCGCGGTGTCGCCTCCAAGCCTGCTGTGGCTTACGGCACAGCACCGTCCATCAACATGAACAACAACTTCTCGGTCACTTCCGAGAACAACACCTTCATCGTCACAGTCGATGACGTGCGCGGCACCGTGACCATTCCAGTGGGCGCTGATTATTCCTTGGCCAGGTTTAAAAATGAACTGCAGACACAAATTAACTTGCTGGCTGACAGCACCGGCAAAACAGTTAACGGTGTGAAGGTTGATTTCGACACCACCACTGAAAAATTCACCTTCACGACCTCTACCGCCACTTCGGCGTCCTTCATCAAGGTCACTGGCAAAGGCCCTTGGGGCCTTGAAGAAACTCAGTCCGGTTTGGGTGTCACCTCCAGCTGGATCAAGCCGACTCAGTTCACCGACACCAGCAGTGGCACCGGCAAGCTGGTGTACATCGATGAGTTCGGCATGGAAACCACCAACGGCGACGGCTTTGTCACCTCGCCAGTCTGGACCCCCATTTACCTGGACAAGGGTGAGTTGACGTTTGACACCGGCGGCAACCTTGTTTCCCCAGTGGCCGGCTCGCAACTCGAAACGGTCTTTCTGGAAGACGGTAAGGGCGCGCTGACCATCAACATCGACTACTCCAAGTCAACCCAGTACACATCACCGTTTGCGGTCTTGTCGCAGTCGCAAGACGGTGCGCCAGAGGGTGACTTGGTGGGTGTGACCATCGGCAATGACGGCCTGGTCAGTGCCAGTTACTCCAACGGTACGCAAAAGTCTTTGGCCAAAATTTTGCTGGTGAACTTCTCCAACCCGACCGGTTTGCGTCAGGTGGGTGACTCCAGCTTCTTGTCTTCAGCGGCTTCGGGCAACGCGATTCTGGGTACAGCCGGCGGCGCTGGTTTCGGCACCATTCGCGCCGGTGCGACTGAGCGCTCCAACGTTGACTTGACCGCTGAGTTGGTTGACTTGATCACTGCTCAACGTAACTTCCAGGCCAATGCCAAAGCCATTGAGACCAGCACCACCATGACCCAGGCCATCATCAACATCCGTGGTTGATCAGGCTCTTAAAACTTAATCCGCACATAACGCCATGGACCGCCTAGCCTTTAACGCTGCTGCCGCTATCAACGAGCAGCGCCTGTCGCGCCAGATGACCACCAACGAGTTGGCGAATGTGACCACCACGGGTTTCAAACGTAGCTATGAAGTGGCCATGCGATCTATCAAGGTGGAAGGGCCAGGCTTCGCGACACGCTTGCAGCCGCAGTCTGTGAGTGCCGATGTGATTCAGCTCAAGCCTGGCACGATCATGGCCACAGGCAGCCCGATGGATGTGGCCATGAACGACAGCACCGTGTTGGGCGTCAGCGCTCCGAATGGTGAGCTGGCCTTCACTCGTCGTGGCGATTTGCGGGTCAATACAGCCGGCGTTCTTGAAAACAGCGCACGCCATGTGGTGCGCGGGCAGGGCGGTGGTGCCATCACCATTCCGCCGGGCCTGGAAGTCTCGATCAACGCCGATGGCTCGGTTTATGCCATTGACAGGGCGCAAGCCGGGGTGGTGCAGCCGGTGCTGATCGACCGCATGCTGATGCGCGATGCCAGCAACACGCCGCTGGAGCGCCGGCAAGATGGATTGTTTGGCCCTGTTGGAAAACTTGGCGCAGACATTGTCGATGGCCCTGTAACGCCTTCTTTGACAGCCCGCGCGCTAGAAGGCAGCAACGTTAACGCCATGGAAGTGATGGTCAAGCTGATGGACCAGAGCCGTTCTTTTGAGCACCAAGTGCGCAACATCAAAGAGAGCAAAACGATCGACGAGTCTGGCGCCACCATGATGAAACTAGGCTAATGCCATGCGCAGCCTGAACCCAACAAACGAGAGAAGGAGCTGAGATGGATGCATCAATGTGGGTGGCCAAAACAGGCCTAGACGCGCAGCAGACGCGCATGAACGTGATTTCGAACAACTTGGCCAACGTGAACACCACCGGCTTCAAGCGCGACCGCGCTGTGTTCGAAGACATGCTCTACCAAAACATTCGGCAAGCCGGCGGCCAGACGGACGTCAACGCCCAAGCCCCGACCGGCATGATGCTGGGTACTGGTGTGCGCGTGGTAGCGACTGAAAAACTACATGCGCAGGGCTCGCTCGTCAACACACAAAACCCACTCGACATGGCGATTGCCGGCGAAGGTTATTTTCAGATCGCCAAATCAGACGGCACCATTGCCTACACCCGTGATGGCGGTTTTAAGTTGTCATCGACGGGCCAAGTGGTGAACTCCAGCGGCGCTTTATTGCAGCCCGCCATCACCATTCCCAACACCGCTTCCAGCGTCACGATTGGACGCGACGGCACGGTGTCGATTGAACTGGCAGCGGGCGGTTCACAAGTCATTGGTCAAGTGCAGTTGGCGCGTTTTGTGAACCCGAGTGGTCTGCAATCGATGGGTCAAAACCAGCTGAAAGAAACCCCGGCCAGCGGCGCACCGCAAGTGCTGCAGCCCGGGCTGAACGGCGCCGGGACCTTGATGCAAGGCTCGCTTGAAGCGTCCAACGTCAACGTGGTCGAAGAAATGGTCAACATGATCGAGACCCAGCGGGCTTACGAGATCAATTCGAAAGCCATCTCGGCCGTCGACGGCATGCTGCGCTTCCTCAACAACAACATGTGATGAACGCTCAGATGAACGCCGTGAGCCGCCTTCTTTTGTCTGCGCTGCCCTTGTTGTTGCTGGGTGCGTGCTCTGTGTTGCCACCGCAGCCGCTGGCGCATTCGCCCGAGTTTGCGCCTGTGTATCCGGTGCAGACCGAACGCCCTCGGCAGGCCACAGGGGGTATTTATGTCAGCCGTGTCAGTGACAACTGGTTTGGCCGCAGCCGTAATTTTCAAGTGGGCGACGTGCTCACCGTGGTGCTGAACGAAGCCACGCAAGCCGCCCGCACGCAAAACAACAATGTCAGCCGTGAGTCGAGCAACGATGTCATGCCAGCAGGCTTGTTGGCCTCTGCCGCCAAGATGGGCGGCTTGTTGGGTGGTGCCAAGCTCGATGGCGGCAGCACCGCCAGCACGGGCGCGGGCACCGCCGACCAAAAAGCCAGCCTGATCGGTTCGGTCTCCGTCTCCATCATCGACGTGTTGCCGAACGGCAACCTCGTGTTGCGCGGTGAAAAGCAGTTGGCGCTGTCTGAAGGCACAGAAATTATCCAGGTGGCGGGCATGATTCGCCCCGAAGACATCTCGCCCAACAACATGGTTCAGTCGCGCCGACTGGCCAATGCGCAGATCACCTACCGCGGCACCGGAGATCTGGCTGCCGCCACTCGTGCTGGCTGGGGCACCAGCGCATTGCTCAAGTTTTGGCCTTTTTGAACTGCTGAACACTCTTAACTGTCCGAACCATCTGTCTTCATGATCAATAAACCGCTTTCGACCTTGCTGCACGTCGTGTTGGGTGCGCTGGCACTGGCTGCCGCGCTGGCACCGCAAGCTGCCCACGCTGACCGCGTCAAGGACTTGGCCAGTGTTGCCGCCATGCGCAGCAACCAACTGGTCGGTTACGGCTTGGTGGTCGGTTTGCAAGGCACTGGCGATGGTGCCGACGTGTCCTTCACCACGCAAAGCATGAAAGCCATGTTGAGCCGGCTTGGCGTCAGTCTGGAAGGTCCGCTGTCTGACTTCGACACGGCGGCCAACGCTGGCAAGGTTGACCTGAAGAATGCAGCGGCGGTCATGGTCACCGCTGAGCTGCCAGGCTTTTCCAAGCCGGGTCAAAAAATTGACATCAATGTGTCTGCCATTGGCAAAGCCAGCAGTTTGCGCGGCGGCAACTTGGTGTTGACCAGCTTGCGCGGCGTCGATGGCGAAATTTATGCGCTGGCCCAAGGCTCATTGACCACCACGGGTATCGACGCCTCAGCGGCTGGCTCCAAAGTCGCCATTGGCGTGCCGACATCGGGCCGTATACCGGCCGGCGCTACGGTTGAACGAATCGTCGACAACCCGTTTGCCACAGCCGAACAACTTATTTTGAACGTGCGTGAAAGCGACTTCACCACCACCACGGCCATCATCAACGCCATCAACAGCCGCTTTGGCTCCGACGTGGCCAATGCGCTTGACGGCGTGTCCATCGCGATTCGGGCGCCGCAAGACCTGAGCCAACGCGTCGCTTTTATGAGCATGATTGAAAACCTCGATGTGCTGCCGGGCGACCCACCCGCCCGCGTCGTCATCAACTCACGCACCGGCACGGTTGTTATCAGCCGCAATGTGCGCGTCACGGCTGCGGCGGTATCGCACGGCACTATTTCAGTGGCGATCACCGCCACCAACGAC
>JBEDKR010000014.1:0-13470 GCA_041172005.1 Pseudomonadota bacterium | reverse complement strand
ACCCGGATGCATGTAGACCGCTGAAGGTTGTCCGTAATACGGCTGCGGCTGCACATAAATGGGCAATGGCCGGGCGTTGGTCATGCCAATGGTGACGCCGGGCGAGCCCAAGCCGATAGACCAATAAACGTTGTCGGCCCGCGCACTCGCTGAGTAAGCCACAACGCCGATCAACAAAACGGTAGCGGCCATGGCTTTTGCCAAGCTGCGTGAAAGAAAGCCATGGGATGAAAGGCTGATGGTTTGCATGAAAGTCTTCATTTGGTTTCTCCTTGTGTGGGCACGAAATGCCCATGTAGTTATTAAAGACGTCAAGGGCAAACCAACTACCACCTCTAGCGTGAAGACCGTTGCAAAACGTAAGTGCAGAGTGCGCCGTCTAAAATGTCGCTATGAGTTCTACCCCTGTTTCTGCGCCTGCCGCTGCCCATTCCGCCAACGCTTCTACCAAGGAAGTCGCCAAGCCCAGTAACTTCTTGCGACAGATCATCGAGAAAGACTTGGCTGAAGGCACTTACGCCAACCGCCATTGGGGCGGCTCGCCAGGTGATGCGGCGCATCACGCCGTCGGCCCAATCGACCCGGCCAAGCTGCGTCTGCGCTTTCCGCCTGAGCCGAACGGCTACCTGCATGTCGGTCACGCCAAAAGTATTTGCTTGAACTTCGGTTTGGCGCGCGACTATGGCGGCGTTTGCCACTTGCGCTTTGACGACACCAACCCCGAAAAAGAAGACACCGAATATGTCAATTCCATCATTGACTCGGTCAAGTGGCTGGGTTTTGACTGGCAGGCCCAAGACGGGTCTGGCACCACGCATCTGTACCACGCCAGCAACTACTTTGACTTCATGTACCGCGCCGCCGAATACTTGGTGCAAGCCGGCTTGGCCTATGTCGACGAGCAAAGTGCCGAAGACATGCGCATCAACCGCGGCGACTTCAGCCACCCCGGCAAAGACAGCCCTTTTCGCAGCCGCACACCGGCTGAGAACCTGACGCGTTTTCGGCAAATGCGGGACGGCGAACTGACCGACGGCGCCGCCGTGTTGCGCGCCAAGATCGACATGGCTTCGCCCAACATCAACCTGCGCGACCCGGCCATCTACCGCATTCGCCGCGCCACGCACCACAACACCGGCGACAAGTGGTGCATCTACCCGATGTACACCTTTGCGCACCCGATTGAAGACGCACTGGAACAAATCACGCACAGCATTTGCACTCTTGAGTTTGAAGACCAGCGGCCGTTTTACGACTGGCTGTTGGACAAGCTGGCCGAAGGCGGTCTGATCGCCACGCCACACCCGCACCAATACGAATTTGCCCGGCTGAACCTCACCTACGTGATGACCAGCAAACGCAAGCTGGCGCAACTGGTGACTGAAAAACGCGTCAACGGCTGGGACGATCCCCGCATGCCAACCATCGTCGGTCTGCGCCGCCGTGGCTACACCGCCGAAGCACTGCAACTCTTTGCCGAACGCATTGGCGTCACCAAAAGCGACAGCTGGATCGACTACAGCACGCTGGAAGGCTGCCTGCGCGAAACGCTGGACGGCTCAGCAGCGCGCGCCATGGCCGTGCTCGACCCGGTCAAGCTGGTGCTGAGCAACTGGGACGAGGTCATGGGCGAAGGCACGCTGGACGACTGCAGCGCCCCGATTCACCCGCACCACCCAGAACTCGGCAAGCGCCACTTCAAGATCGGCAAAGAGGTCTGGATTGACCGCAGCGACTTTGAAGCCACGCCGCCAAAAGGCTTTTTCAGACTCTTCCCGCCACAGCCTGCAGCCGATGGCAGCATGACGCCGGGCAACAAAGTTCGCCTCAAATACGGCCACGTGATCGAATGCACTGGCGCGACCTTGGATGCCGCAGGCCGCGTCACTGAAGTCCATGCCCGCCTGATCCCTGACACCAAAAGCGGCACGCCCGGCAGCGATGCCGTCAAAGTCAAAGGCGTGATCACCTGGGTTGGCGTGGCCGACGCGGTGCAAGCCGAAGTGCGCTTGTACGAACGCCTCTTCAGCGAAGCGCACCCTGGCACTGGCGACCACGACTTCTTAACGCAACTCAACCCCGACAGCATCAAACTCATCACCGCTTACGTCGAGCCGTCACTGGCCGCCGGCGGCGCCATCGATGCCAAGGCCGACGACAAGTTCCAGTTTGAACGCCACGGCTACTTTGTGGCTGACCGCGTAGACCACACTGCCGCCAAGCCGGTGTTCAATTTGGCGGTGGGCTTGAAGGACAGCTGGGGCAAGTGACGGTCAACATGCTCCATCTGTCCCACCTGTCATTTGCCTACCCGGACTGCATGGTGCTGCGTGACTTCTCTGCGCAGTTGGCGCCCGGTGTGGCGCTGGTGCTTGGCGGTGACGGGCGTGGCAAGACCACGGTTCAGTGTTTGCTCGCTGGTGAATTACAGCCTGATGCCGGGCGCTTGCAACTGGGCGGTGTATTTCTGGACGAACAACCCGAGGCCTACCGCCAGCAAGTGTTCTGGAAAGACCCCCGTTCCACAGCGCATGACCCTCTGACGGTGACCGACTACCTGCAGTCTGTGCAGCGCGTCTACCCTGACTTTGACGAGGACTTGCTGGCCGAGGTGGTTGACGGGCTTTCGCTGGGCCCGCACCTGCACAAAAACCTGTTCATGCTGTCGACGGGTTCCAAGCGCAAGGTGTGGATCGCGGCGGCGGTAGCCTCGGGTGCCAAGCTAACCTTGCTTGACGGCCCGTTTGTTTCCTTGGATCAGGCGTCGATCAACTTTGTCTTGCAACTGCTGAGGGGAACAGCCAACCAGTCCACGCGCATTTGGGTGGTGGCCGACTACGTCTCACCGAGTGACGTGCCCGCCACAACGCTGATCGACCTAGGTGATTGAACCTCAGGCAGCAGCCGACAGTGCGGGTTATTTCTCGACCGGATTAGCCGTCAACCAGTTCGCCGGGTAGGCCCGCATGAACTCTTTGGCCTTCTCGTGGCGGGCGTTCAGCCAAGCGTCATAAGTGCCCTCACCCAAGATCGCCGGCATGCGTTTTTCGTTACCGCCCTGTTGGTAACGGTGCAGCAGCGCATGGCTGTTGGCGTTGACGGTCAGCAAGGTGAAGCTGATGATTTCTTCGCCATCTTTGGTCCAAAGTTCCCACAAACCCGCCACGCCCATCGGCTTGCCGTCGACGCGGGTGATGCGTGTGGGCACGGCTTTGCCGCTGCGCCAGTCGTCTTCAAAAAACGCCATCATCGGCACGATGCAACGCTGGCCCTTGAGCCAAGTGTCGCGAAAATTGGTCGAGGTGGTGACAGTTTCGGACCGCGCATTGACCAACTTGGTCGAGCGCAGTTTGGCGTCCGACGCCGACTTGACCCACGGCGGCACCAAGCCAAACTGCCCGACCCCAATCTCGCGCACACCTTTGTCGGGCGTTACGCCTTCGGTAGGCTCGGCGCTGGCATCCAGCAATGACGGCGCTTTGCGGATAAAAACACACAGCTTGCGCGGCCAACTGAAAGGCTTCGGGGTAGAGCGTGCCAGTTTGCACGCTTTCGTAATGAACACTCATGCGGGAATGCTAACTCACTGCGCCGGGTGGGTGAGGTGTGAAATGCTATGCTGCGCCGCCATGGTCATTTCCAACCCCACCCGCCTGATCTGCTTCAACAAGCCTTACGGCGTGCTGAGCCAATTCACGCCCGAGGGACGTTGGCGCGGCTTGAAAGATTTTTTGAACATCCCGGGCGTGTATGTGGCCGGTCGACTCGACGCTGACAGTGAAGGCCTGCTGCTGCTAACGAATGACGGCCAGCTGCAGGCGCGCATTGCGGATCCACGCTTCAAGATGGAAAAGACCTATTGGGTGCAGGTTGAAGGCGAGCCCGGCGAAGAAGCGCTGACGGCTTTGCGTGAAGGCGTGCAACTCAACGACGGCATGACCCGCCCTGCCCGCGCTCACCTGATGAGCACAGCGCCCGACGTGTGGGAGCGCGACCCGCCGATCCGTGTGCGCCAATCCAAGCCCACCGCTTGGCTTGAGCTGGGCCTTCGCGAAGGCCGCAACCGGCAGGTGCGCCGCATGACCGCCGCCGTGGGCTTCCCAACGCTGCGCCTGATTCGCGCAGCCATCGGGCCGCACACCTTGGAAGGCTTGGCACCCGGGCTCTGGCGCGACGTCAACAGCGCCCTTTGACACTGAGCATGGCTGAGCGCAGTCGGCGTCTTGGCTGACACGCTGAATCAGATTTGCGTCCCTTGATTGGCTGGTCGCAAAACGACACACTGGCATCGCTAGTTCCAAATTTCAAAAACGTTTTGTGTGTATGTCAACGAAGGACCAAGGAGCCACTATGTTCAAGCACGTCTTACTGCCCACCGATGGATCGCCACAATCGGAAGCCGCCATTCAACAAGGTATAGCGCTAGCCAAAGAGACGCATAGTCGCGTCACCGGGATTCACGTGGTCCCTGCATTCCATGTTTTCACCTACCAGCCCGAGATGCTGGAAGACACGCGTGAGCAATACGCCAAAGACTCACAAGCGAAGGCAGCCAAGATTCTGCAGTCCGTTGAAAACGCTGCGCGTGCAGCGGGCGTGCAGTGCGACACAGTCTGCGCCGTGAGCGATGAGCCTTATGAAGCCATCATCCGAACGGCCGAAGAAAAAGGCTGCGACTTGATCGCCATGGCCTCGCATGGGCACAAAGGCATCAAGGGCTTGTTGGTCGGCAGTGAAACCCAAAAGGTGCTGACGCACAGCCACCAGCCGGTGATGGTGTTGCGCTGAATCTACGCTGCCAACTGCCTAGAGGAATGGGCGCTGATGCTGATGCCGCCAAGCTCCAAAAGCGCACAGCAAGGCCAGTAAGCTGGTCAGCACCGAAGCCCAGTAGACGCTGACCAGTCCGTAATGCGTGCTCAGCACGCCGCCAGCCAGTCCGCCCAGTAACCCTGGAAAGCCGTAGGCAATGACCGTGTAAAGCGCTTGTCCGCGGCCGCGCAACCGGCCGGTGAAGTGCTGCGACAACAAGGCGATGCAAACGGTGTGGTGCGTGGCAAAGGTCAGCGCATGCAAAACCTGCGCGACCAGCAACAACACCAGCACCTGCGCGCTGCTGGCCGTGATGCCCATGCGCAGCAACATTGCCGCAGAACACACCATCAACCAAGCCGTCAGACTCAAACGCGGCAGCCAACGCGACTGCGTGAAAAACCAACCAATCTCCACCACCACCGACAACGCCCAGAGCAGGCCGATCATGGTTTTGCTGTAACCCAATGAATCTAAGTACAGCGAGAAGAAAACATAAATGCCAATGTGCGAGAGCACATGAAAAAAGGCCGCTGCAAAAAACCACTGCACCGCGCGCTGCCTTAAAACCGGCATGACGTTGACGTGTTGCGCATGCTCAGGCACGGCTTCTTTCAGGTCAGGCAAAAACCAAACGCTCACGGTCACCGCCAAAATAGTGGCCACCGTCCAAGCAGGAAACTGATGCATCCCGTCGTGCTCAAACCAAGCCCCCGCTGCCAGCACCGTGACCAAAAAACCGAGCGATCCCCACAGGCGGATACGACCGTAACGCCGCGAATCGAAGACGCCGCCCTGCGTCACCAGATGGGCCATCGCAGCTTCGCTCATGGGCATCATGGCGCTGGTGTGGGTGAACATCAGCAGCAGCACAAAAAACAACCACTGCACGCCACCGTCGAACCACAGCCCGGTCGACGCCAGCAAGGCGGCGCAGGCGCTGTAACGCAGCAGCTTGATGCGCTCGCCAGTGCGGTCGCTCAGCCAGCCCCAGCCGTAGGGCGCAAACAGCCGCGTAGCCGCCTGCAAGGACACCAGCACGCTGATGGCCAGAATGCTGAAGCCGAGCTCTTTCAGCCACAAAGGCAAATACGGATTGAAAAATCCGATGTGCGCAAAGTAGCTGGCCGACAAAGCGGCGAAGGGAACCAGTTGGCGGCGGCTGCTCACCAGGAGAGCAAGCTCAAGCCGCGCCGGGAATGCGCGACATCGGGGCGCGCACATCGCCGCACTGGGCGCGCTGCTGCAGCACATGCTCCATGACGACCAGCGCCAGCATGGCCTCGGCAATCGGCGTGGCGCGGATGCCAACGCAAGGGTCGTGGCGGCCCTTGGTCACGACGCTTGTCGCCTGCCCAGCCATGTCAATTGATTCGCGCGGTGTGATGATCGAGCTGGTCGGCTTGATGGCGATCGAGACTTCCAAGTCTTGCCCGGTGCTGATGCCGCCCAACACACCACCGGCGTTGTTGCTCTTGAAGCCCGCTGGCGAGAGCGAGTCGCCATGCACCGTGCCGCGCTGGCTGACGCTGGCAAAACCAGCCCCGATTTCAACGCCTTTGACAGCGTTGATGCCCATCATGGCGTAAGCAATGTCGGCGTCCAGCTTGTCAAACAAAGGCTGACCCAAACCCACTGGCATGTGGGTGGCAACAACGCGGATGCGCGCGCCGCAAGAGTCGCCAGACTTGCGCAACTCGTCCATGTAATTTTCGAGAGCCGAGACATCTGCGGCCGGTGCAAAAAACGGGTTGTTCGGAACATGTTCCCAAGACTCAAACGGAACACTCATGTCGCCAATTTGCGTCATGCAACCCATGAAGGCAATACCGTGCTGTTCCGTCAACCATTTTTTGGCCACCGCGCCAGCCGCCACCATCGGTGCCGTCAGACGGGCCGAAGAACGACCGCCGCCGCGCGGGTCGCGCAAGCCGTATTTGTGCAGGTAGGTGTAGTCCGCGTGACCAGGCCGAAAGGTGTCGAGGATGTTGCCGTAGTCTTTGCTGCGCTGGTCGGTGTTTTTGATCAGCAGGCAAATCGGCGTGCCGGTGGTCTTGCCTTCGTACACGCCGGAGAGGATTTCAACCGCATCGGGCTCGTTGCGCTGTGTCACGTGCCGGCTGGTGCCGGGGCGACGGCGGTCGAGGTCGCGCTGAATGTCAGCCTCACACAGCGCCATGCCGGGTGGGCAGCCGTCAATCACGCAGCCAATGGCCGGGCCGTGGGATTCACCAAAGTTGGTGACTGCGAAAAGATTTCCAAAGGTGTTGCCGCTCATGGGTCGAGATTATCCCAGACCCGACCCGCCCTTCTGGAACAGTTTATGCATTGCTGCGGTGCACCATTTCTTTCATTTCATTCATTTGATTCAACAGGAGCCCCCATGCTGGACCGCACAACGACTGAGTTTTCACACGTCAAACCCGCCGACACCGCATTTAAACCGGGTGGCTTGCGCGATTTCTTTTTGTACCGAGACCTCGGTGTCGCCGAAGCCACGCACGGCAAAGTCATCGCGCACCTGGTGAAGGCGAACATGGCACCAGAAACGGGCACCGGCTGGCACCGTCATGAAGCAGATTTCCAGATCGTGATCATGCTCAAGGGTTGGGCGCGCTTCATGTACGACGACAAGGAAACCTTGGTGGAGGCCGGGGACGTGGTGCATCAGCGCCCCGGCATCAGCCACTACCTGTTCGACTACTCGCCCGACATGGAGTACCTGGAAATCGTCTCGCCCGCGGACTTCAAGTCGATTGACGTAGAGCCGGTGTGCGCTATTCCGCCGCCCACGCCTTGGACAACCTAAAAGCTCTTAAAACTCCGCATCCAACTCATCGATATCGTCGGGTTCTTTCTGAGCCTCGGCGATCCACTCCTGCATGGCTGGCAGCGCCATGATGCGCTTGACATACGCCGCGCTGGTTTTGTCCAGCGGTATGTCATAGGTCAAAAACCGGGTGACCACGGGCGCGTACATTGCGTCGGCGAGCGAAACCTCTTTGCCAAACAAGTACGGACCTCCGTATTGGCTTAAGCACTCCGTCCAGATCTCGAGCACACGGTCAATATCGGCTTGAGCACGCGACCACACCTTGAAGCCCGGAAAGTGCGCCTTGATGTTCATCGGCAGGGCCGAGCGCATGGAGGCAAAGCCGGAATGCATTTCGCCGGAGATGGCACGGCAGTGCGCTCGCGCGGCAACGTTGGCGGGCAAGAGTTGGGCGTCGGGTTTGATTTCATTGAGGTACTCGCCAATCGCCAGCGTGTCCCAGACTTTCACACTGCCGTGCTGCAAAGACGGCACCAACATGCTGGACGACAGCAGCAACATTTCGGCCTTCATGGCCGGGTCGTCGGGTGAAATCACTTTTTCAGTGAATGCCAGCCCGGCGAGCTTGGCCATCAGCCAGCCGCGCAAGGCCCACGCACCATAGTTTTTACTGCTGATCGTCAGAACGGCTTTGGCCATACGGTCTCCTGAAGGTTCGTGAAGTGAAACTGTCGCACTGCCCGAAATTCGCCGTTGAAGCAGTGCCGATAGGCATCATTTGCAAGTGCTGTGCCACGCCGCACCAGTGCTGGCGCTGGCCCGTAACTTGCCTGTTCATGCACCATCTGGGTCACAAGCCCGCCACCTGAAGATCGTCCATGCTGTACCAAGCCTTTCAAGCCCACTCCGATCTGATGTCGCCGTTTCGGCAAATGGCGCAAAGCGGCAGCGCCGCTTTTTGGTTCAGCGATACCGAGGGCAGCTGGCTGCGCAAAATGTCGGCCTCGATGGACGTTTTCTCGCGCCTCAAAGTCACGCATGCCAGGCCCGCTTACGGCATCACAGCCGTCAAGGTCGGTGAGCGCGAACTGGCTGTGACGGAAGAAACCCTATTGAGCCTGCCCTTTGGCACCTTGCTGCGCTTCAAAAAAGAAGCCGCCGCTGATCGCCCGCATCAGCCGGCTGTGTTGCTGGTGGCGCCGCTGTCGGGGCACTTTGCAACGCTGCTGCGCGAGACCGTGCGCACCTTGCTGCAAGACCATGACGTCTACATCACCGACTGGCACAACGCGCGCGATGTACCACTCACGCATGGCGGCTTCAGCCTCGACGACTACATCGACCACATGATTCGCTTCACCCAGACCATCGGGCCAGGCACCCACCTGGTCGCGGTGTGTCAGCCCTGCGTGGCGGCGTTGGCGGCGACCGCTCTGATGGCCGAAGACAACGACCCAGCACAACCACGCAGCCTGACCTTGATGGCCGGCCCGGTCGATTGCCGCGTCAACCCCACCGAAGTTAACAAGCTCGCCACCAGCAAGCCGATTGAATGGTTTGAGAAAAACTTGATCAGCCGTGTGCCAGTGCAGCACGCCGGCTACATGCGCCGCGTCTACCCCGGCTTTGTGCAGCTCAGCGCGTTTTTGAGCATGAACCCGGAGCGCCACAAAAAGTCATTCCAAGACTTGTACCAGCACTTGGTCGATGGCGACGTGGACAAAGCCAACATGATCCGGGTGTTCTATGACGAGTACCTCGCGGTGAACGATTTACCGGCTGAGTTTTACTTGGAGACGGTAGAAAAAGTCTTTCAGACCTACGACTTGGCTGAGGGGAAATTGCAGTACCGGGGCCGCACCGTCAAACCTGCAGCCATCAAGCGCACCGCGCTGATGACGGTCGAAGGTGAGCGCGACGATATTTGCTCAGTTGGCCAGACGGTGGCGGCACTTGACTTGTGCACCGGTCTGCGCCCCACCCTGAAAACACACCACATTCAAACCGGTGTGGGCCACTACGGTGTGTTCAGTGGGCGCAAATGGAACCAGCAAATCTACCCCAGAGTGCGTGAAATGATTCACGCCAATCAAGGCTGACCCAGGTGACTCAGGCCTGTTTGGCTTCGTCTTCAGCAGGCCAGTCGCGGATGTAAGCCTTGAGCATCTTGTTCTCAAAGTTCTGGCTGTCGACCACGGCTTTGGCGACGTCGTAAAAACTGATCACACCCATCAGCATTTTTTGCTCCATCACCGGCATATAGCGCGCATGGCGCTCCAGCATCATGCGGCGCACATCATCGATTTCAGTGTCGGGCGTGCAGGTCAAGGGCTGGTCGTCCATGGCTTGACGCACCAAAGCGCTGCCAATCTCGCCGCCGTTTTTGACGATGCACTGAATGACTTCGCGAAAAGTCAGCATGCCGACCAAGTTGCCAGACGCCATCACGACCAGTGAACCGATGTCTTTTTCAGCCATGATTTGCGTGGCGCTGGCCAGCGGTTCGTCGGGCTGCACGGTGTAAAGGGTACTGCCCTTGACCCGCAAAATATCTGCAACTTTCATGACACGTCTCCCGTTTTTTTATTCGTTGCCAATATAGCCCACAATCGGCCCGATCGATGGGCTCTTCAATCGAATTTTTCGATTGGTTTGCCCCGTGGATCGTCGAGCTGGCTCAAGGTGTTGTCGAGTAAGCGCTCGAGCTTTTCGCAGGCGCCGGTCAAGGCTTGATCCAGGTTCCCGGCAACGTGGGTCACCGCCAGCGGCTGCAGGCCGCGCGGCCTGGCTTCCATCACGCAGCGTTTGTCATCACCACCAGAACCAGACTTGTGGCCGTTGTCATCGCTCAAGTGCGCTTCGATGCGGGTCAGCCGGTCGCGAAACCGGTGCAGGCGCGTCTCCAACAAGGTCTGCACATGGTTGCTCAGCGGCACACCACCTTTGATGTTTTTGTCGGTGTTGATTTGAACTTGCATTGGAGGTTCCCTTCTGGTGGCAAATGAAGACACAGCGCACCTGAGGTGCACCGACACAGGCTGGTCAGTCAGCCAATTAATTCATGCTATCGCAAAGCACGGCTCAACAACGCAACCAACCCACACTGACGTCACAGGATGACGCAGATCAGCGCTTTGTCCTACAACTCAAAGCACCTCGCGCAGCCGCGTCTCGGCCCAACCCGCTCGCGACCAAAGCTTGCGGGTGGCATCGGTCTTGTCGAGCAGCAATTCATCTACCAGCGGCTCAAGTGGTGTTCGATCTGGATCGACCAGCAAGACGTAACGCGCCTCGTTGTCACCTGCAGCGTCCGCCAGCTGGCCAATCCAGTGCAGTCGAGTCAAGGCGTCAAGTGACTGTTCGAGTTCCAACAGATCGACCCGCAAAGACTGCGCCAAATCAGATGCCAGTTGGCCACGCGGCATGTCGGCGCGGGTCGAGTCGAGCCGTTGCAGCAACTCCAGCGCCAGCTGAAAACGCCAGCCATGGGCGCTGGCTCGCCGGGCCACACCCGCCAACAGGCTGGGCAGGTAGGCCGCGATCGCGGCGCCCATCAGCACAATGATCCAGGCCACGTAAATCCACACCAGCAAGATCGGCAAGGTGGCAAAGGCGCCGTAGACAACGGAATACGTCGGCACCATGCTCAGGTACAAAGCCAAAATTTTCTTGGCCAGTGCAATGCCCACCGCCACGAACAGCCCACCCGTCCACGCATGCGCCCACTTCACATGGGTGTTCGGCATGTAGTGGTAAAGCGCGGCCATGCCGCCCGCTAAAGCCACAAACTCCAGCGAATCAAGCAAGAGCTGCCACATCTCAGAAGGCCCGGCCATGCCATTGCGGGCAAAGGGCAACAAATACGAGGTGGCGGCCAAACTGGCCCCCAAAAACGCGGGCCCGAGCGTCACAGCCGCCCAGTAAATCAACACCCGCTGGGCGAATGGCCGTGGATTCCGCACGCGCCAAATGCCGTTAAAAGTACGGTCGATGGTGAAAATCATGGCAACCGCCGTCACCACCAGTACCGCCAAGCCGGCCACACCCAACTTACTGGCCTGCCGGCTGAACTGCGTCAGGTAGCCCAGCACTTGTCTGGAAATATTCTCTGGAATCAGGCTTTCGACAAGCCACACCTGCAGCGACCCCTGCAGTTTGGCAAACATCGGAAACGCCGTGAAGATGGCCAACGCGACCGTGAAAAAAGGCACCAGTGCAATCGAGGTGGTGAAGGTCAAACTGCTGGCCGTCAGACCCATATGGTCCTCACGAAAACGGTTGCGCAAGGTGATCGCCGTGTCACGCCACGGGAAGTGAGATAGGTCGGCTAATAACTGCTTCAAATTCATGACCGGTATCATGCCACCTGCATGAACAAAACCTTGAAAATCGACATCACACGCTGGCTGGCCACGGCCAGCCTGACCGGGCTGATCGCCCTTGGCTTGGCTTGGGAGATGTGGCTCGCGCCGATTCGCCCTGGCGGCTCCCTTCTGGCACTCAAAGTGTTACCGCTGGTGCTGCCGCTGGCGGGGGTGCTCAAAAACCGCATGTACACCTACCGCTGGCTCAGCCTGTTCGTGTGGATTTACTTCACAGAAGGCGTGGTCCGCGCTTGGAGCGACAAGGCCCCCGGAAATTACCTGGCCATGGTTGAAATAGGGCTGTGCCTGCTGCTGTTTGTCGCCTGCGCTTTGCACGTTCGCGTGCGCCTGAAAAAACCAGCAGTCACGGCTGCGCCAACCGCCGAAACACCATGAACAACGATTTTTTACAAAACCTCCGAAGCATTTGCGGCGACGCCCATGTCCTGACGGATGGCGACCTGCAAGCTTGGGAAATGGACTGGCGCAAGCGCGCGCGCGGCAAAGCCCTGGCCGTCGTGCGCCCCGCCAACACCGACGAAGTGGCCCGCATTGTCAAAGCCTGCGTGGCAGCCCAAGTCAGCCTGGTTCCGCAAGGCGGCAACACCGGCTTGGTGGTTGGCTCCATCCCCGACGACACGGGCAAGCAAGTGGTGCTGAGCCTGCAACGCCTGCGCGCGGTGCGCGAGATTGACCCCGCCAACATGACGCTCACCGCCGAGGCTGGCTGCATCCTGCAAAGCTTGCAAGACACCGCGCGGCAAGCGGGCTTTTTGTTTCCCCTGAGTCTGGCCGCAGAGGGCAGCTGCACCATCGGCGGCAACCTCGCCTCCAACGCTGGCGGCACACAAGTGCTGCGCTACGGCAACGCCCGCGACTTGTGCTTAGGCCTCGAAGTCGTCACCGCAGCTGGTGACATCTGGCACGGCCTGTCGGGCCTGCGCAAAGACAACACTGGCTACGACCTGCGTGACTTGTACATCGGCAGCGAAGGCACCTTGGGCGTCATCACCGCCGCTACTTTGAAGCTCTACCCTTTGCCAGCAGCGCGCCTCACGGCCTGGGCTGCCGTCGGCTCCATGGACGACGCGGTCAAGCTGTTGGGCATGGCGCATCAACACCTGGGTGCGGGCCTGACCGGCTTTGAAGTCATGGGCCAGTTTGCGCTCAGCTTGGTGGCCAAGCACTTCAGCCAACTCAAAGTGCCGCTGTATCAAACCTCTGAATTTTGCGTGCTGCTCGAATGCTCAGACCAAGAGTCTGAAACCCACGCCCGCGTGCAATTTGAACGCTTGCTTGAAGCTGCGCTGGAAAGCGGCTGCGTGAGCGACGCGGTGGTGGCCGAAAGCTTGGCGCAGGCCAAACAACTTTGGCATGTGCGCGAAAGCATTCCGCTGGCGCAAGCCGAAGAAGGCCTGAACATCAAACACGATATTTCAGTCGCGGTCTCGCACATGACGGAGTTTGTGCGCAGCACTGATGCCCTGCTGAAGCAAAAAATTCCGGGCGTGGGTTTCAGAC
>JBEDKR010000013.1:0-13664 GCA_041172005.1 Pseudomonadota bacterium | reverse complement strand
ATGTCGGCTGGGGTCACCAAATTCGCAGTTACGTGCTGGACCAAAGCCGCATCAAAGACCTGCGCACCAACTATGAAACCTCGGCCACGCAAAAAGTGCTCGACGGCGACTTAGATCCCTTTATTGAAGCGTCGCTGAAGCAAGGCGTCTGATGAACAAGCATTTTTGGAGGACTTCACATGCGTGATGGACAAGCACAGGCCACGGCCATTCACCGCGCCGACTACACAGCGCCCGCTTACTGGATCGACACGGTGGACCTGTGTTTTGACCTCGACCCAACCAAGACCCGCGTGCTCAACAAGATGCGCCTGCGTCGCAACCCTGACGTGCCGGCGCAATCGCTCAAGCTGGACGGCGAAGAGCTGAACTTGGCGCGCGTGCTGGTCAACGGCCAGGGCACCTCGTTCAAGCTCGAAGGCAGCCAGCTGATACTTGAAAACCTGCCAGAAGGCGACGCGCCTTTTGACCTGGAAATTTTCACCACCACGAGCCCCGCCAAAAACACCAAGCTGATGGGCCTCTACGTCAGCAACGATTCGTTTTTCACGCAGTGCGAAGCCGAAGGTTTCCGGCGCATCACCTACTTTCTGGACCGCCCGGATGTGATGACGCATTTCACCGTCACGCTGCGCGCCGACAAGGCCAAGTACCCGGTGCTGCTGTCCAACGGCAACTTGGTTGAGCATGGCGACTTGCAAGGCACCGGCAACGAAGGTCGGCACTTTGCCAAGTGGGTTGATCCGCACAAAAAACCAAGCTACCTGTTTGCCTTGGTGGCCGGTCAATTGGTCGCGCGTGAACAGCGCATCAAAGCCCGCAACGGCCAAGACCACCTGTTGCAGGTGTATGTGCGTCCGGGTGACTTGGACAAGACCGAGCACGCCATGAACTCCCTGATGGCGTCGGTTGTCTGGGACGAAGCGCGCTTTGGTTTGCCGCTTGACCTAGAGCGCTTCATGATCGTCGCCACCAGCGACTTCAACATGGGCGCGATGGAAAACAAGGGCCTGAACATCTTCAACACCAAGTACGTGTTGGCCAGTCAAGCCACCGCCACCGATGCGGATTTCAGCAACATCGAAAGCGTTGTCGGCCACGAGTACTTTCACAACTGGACCGGCAACCGCGTGACCTGCCGCGACTGGTTTCAGCTGAGCCTGAAAGAAGGCCTGACGGTGTTTCGGGACCAAGAGTTTTCGCAAGACCTGTGCCGCGAAGCGTCGGCCCGCGCCGTCAAGCGCATCGAAGACGTGCGCGTGCTGCGCACCGCCCAGTTCCCCGAAGACGCCGGCCCGATGGCGCACCCGGTGCGCCCCGACAGCTACATCGAGATCAACAACTTCTACACCGTCACGATTTACGAAAAAGGTGCTGAAGTTGTCCGCATGATGCAGACCTTGGTGGGACGCGACGGCTTTGCCAAAGGCATGACGCTCTACTTCGAGCGCCACGACGGTCACGCCGTGACCTGCGATGACTTTGTGCAAGCACTGGCCGATGCCAACCCCGACTCAAAATTAGCGCAGTTGCTGCCGCAATTCAAACGCTGGTACAGCCAAGCCGGCACACCGCGCGTGCAGGCTGAAGGCCGCTTTGATGCCGCCGCCCGCACCTTCACGCTGCAACTGTCGCAAAGCTGCGCCCCGACCACAGGCCAGAGCGTGAAAGAACCGTTTGTCATACCGGTCGGCCTCGGCCTGCTGAGCGCAGACGGCACTGACTTGCCGCTGCAATTGACAGGCGAAGACAGCGCAGCCTCTACATCACGGACCTTGGTGCTGACGCAGGCCAGCGAAAGCTTCACCTTTGTCAACATCGACGCCGAACCCGTGCCGTCCATCCTGCGCGGTTTCACCGCGCCGGTGGTGCTGGCGTTTGACTACAGCAACGCACAACTGCTGCACCTGCTGGCCTACGACAGCGACGCCTTCAACCGCTGGGAAGCCGGTCAACGTCTGGCCATTCGCTTGGCGATCCAGTCGATCACCGACACCGCTGCACAGGTCAGCCCGGCGGCGCTCGACGACAGCTACGTAGCAGCCATGCGCGCCGTGCTGCGGCATCCCACGCTGGACGCTGCCTTCAAAGAGTTGGTGCTGACGCTGCCGTCTGAAACCTATCTGGCCGAGCAACTCGACGTGGTCGACCCGCAGCGCATTCACGCGGTACGCGAGTCCATGCGCCTGCAACTGGCTGTGGCACTTGCCGCCGACTGGGCTGAAGCCTACGAGAGCTGCAACGACAACGGTGCATATACGCCCGATCCACTGTCGTCAGGTCGCCGCGCACTGGCCGGCATGGCGCTGACGAACCTCTGCTTGGCAGCGAAAGCCTCTGGCGAGCAGACTTGGCCCGAGCGCACACTGCAGACCTTCACCCACGCCGGCAACATGACCGACCGCTTCAACGCGCTGTCGGCGCTGACCTCCAGCGGTCATGCCTTAGCCAACGTGGCACTGCCGCGTTTTCATTCGCTGTTCAAAGACGAAGCGCTGGTGATTGACAAATGGTTCAGCCTGCAAGCCGGTGCCACAGACCGCGCTGGCAACGTGCTGCCAGCCGTGCGCCAACTCATGAAGCACGCAGACTTTAGTCTACGCAACCCGAACCGGGCCCGCAGTGTCATCAGCACCTTCTGCCAAGGCAACCCCGGCGCGTTTCACCGCGCCGATGCTGCCGGCTATGTGTTCTGGGCAGACCGCGTGATTGAGCTCGACGCCATGAACCCGCAAGTCGCGGCCCGCTTGGCTCGTGCGCTTGACCGCTGGAAGAAACTCGCGGAACCCTACCGCACCGCCGCCCGCGAAGCCATCGCCCGCGTCGCGGCCCGCTCAGACTTGAGCAACGACGTGCGCGAAGTTATTTCGCGTGCCTTGGCTGATTGATCAGGACAAACATGACTCAAAAAATCTCCCTCACCCGCTACCTTGTTGAACAACAACGCTCTGCCGGGCACATCCCAGCGCAGCTGCGCTTGCTGATTGAAGTCGTCGCGCGCGCCTGCAAGGGCATCAGCCAAGCCGTCAGCAAAGGCGCACTGGGCGGCGAAAACAGCGTCATGGGCTCCGCCGGCAGCGAGAACGTGCAGGGCGAAGTTCAGAAAAAGCTCGACATCATTGCCAACGAAGTGCTGATTGAAGCCAACGAATGGGGTGGTCACTTGGCCGCCATGGCGTCTGAAGAAATGGACGACATCTACGTCGTGCCCAACCGCTACCCGCAAGGCGAATACCTGCTGCTGTTTGACCCACTCGACGGCTCCAGCAACATCGACATCAACGGCGGCATTGGCACCATCTTCAGCGTGCTCAAAAAGCCCGAAGGCAACACTGGCGTTGACCAGCAAGACTTCTTGCAACCCGGCAAGCAGCAAGTTGCGGCGGGCTACTGCATCTATGGCCCGCAAACCACCTTGGTGCTGACGGTGGGCGACGGCGTGGCCATGTTCACGCTCGACCGCGAGCAAGGCTCGTTTGTGCTGATCACAGAGAACGTGCAGATCCCGCAAGACACCCAAGAATTTGCCATCAACATGAGCAACATGCGCCACTGGGATGAACCCATCAAACGCTACATCGACGAATGCCTGCAAGGCAAAGAAGGCCCACGCGGTAAAGACTTCAACATGCGCTGGGTCGCAGCGATGGTTGCCGACGTGCACCGCATCCTTACACGCGGCGGCGTCTTTTTGTACCCCTGGGACAAACGTGAACCCGAAAAAGCCGGCAAGTTGCGCCTGCTTTATGAAGCCAATCCGATGAGCTGGCTGGTCGAACAAGCCGGCGGTGCCGCGACCAACACCCAGCAACGTATTTTGGACATTCAGCCCGACAAACTGCACCAACGCGTGAGCGTGGTGTTGGGTTCCAAGAACGAAGTTGAGCGCATTACCGGCTACCACGCTGGGCTATAATTTCGCCCTTGTGCCGCTTTAGCTCAGTTGGTAGAGCAGCTCCTTCGTAAGGAGAAGGTCGTCAGTTCGACTCCGACAAGTGGCACCACAAAAAGCCTCACGGCACAAAAAACCTCGCTACCTCAACATAGTGAGGTTTTTTCATTTCTGCCATGGCAAGGTAGCCAAAAAACAGCCGCAATCACGGCTTGTTGACTTGAACGCACCAAAACCAGTTTCTCGTTTGCAATACCCAACAAGAACGTTCCAGCCCAAAGGTTGTTACCTAAAGGATCACTCAAAAATAGTTTGAGTAGCAGAATGAATTCGTTACTTAGGAAATTAAGTTAACAAATGCTCATAAATGATGCTCCCTAGGAATGACAAAAGATTCCAGACCAAAGCAAAACGCATGTCATTTAGCTCAACAACTACAAAGGGAATTCCAATGAAAAAAATTCTGATCGCAGCTGCTGTCGCAGCATCATTCGTTGCACCTCAGGCTTTTGCCCAAGCCAGCGGATTCACCGGCTTCAGTGCAGGCGCCAATGTCAATGCAACCACCTCTTCAACTGAAGTGCGCCAAAGCAGCGGCTCCATCGACATGGGCAAAAGCTCACAAGATGTGAGCTTGCAAGCAGCATATGGCTTCGCTTTGGGCAACAGCTATGTTCTGGGTGTCGGTGCTACCTATGCACTGGGTGACTTGAAATATGGTTCAGCAGGCGGCGTTAATCTGAAAGGAAAAGACGCTTACTCACTGTATGTGGAGCCAGGCTACGCCTTCAGCAATTCAACCTTGGTTTATGCCAAGTTGGCCTACCTCGGCATGAAGGGGGAAGCCAATGGCATCGGTAGCAGAGACTTTGCCGGCGTTGGCTACGGCGTCGGAGTTCGCCACAAGTTGAGCTCCAACCTGTTCCTCCAAGGCGAAATCACACAGTCAGAGTACAGCAGTGAAACCGTCGGTAGCACGAGGTTCGAACCTTCTGGAACCACTGGGACAGTGGGTGTCGGCTACCAGTTCTAATCGAACTAAACGCCATGAGAAAACCCGCTTCGGCGGGTTTTCTCATGGGGAAAATGTATCCACTCAGAGCGAGGATTGCATCGGCAAAATTGCAGGAAGCCGCATCCTGACCATCTGCGGCATCTGCTCAAAAAGATGGGGCACCAGCCGCAAGGCCAGTTGCAGCTGGGTCTGCAGAAAACGCTGCAGCGCGCCCAAATCCTCAGGTTCTTGGTCGGCGCCGAGTTGCGGCAACAGGTCTTTCGCGAAAACATCTGGTGACGCATCTTGCGGTCGCTCCAATGCGAGCGCTAAAACATCGAGTTGCAGCTGCAAGGTTTCTGCGGTTGCCAGCAAACCGGCATCGACATGTCCAAGCACGAGCTCATCACGGTGCGCACCGATGGCTGAAATGTAGTTCAACAGCGTGTGTGAATAAATCAAAAACCGACCGCTCGCTTCTTTCTGAGCGCTGCTGCCTCTCGACGGTTCTTTGAGCATGGCAGAGTAGGCGCTGGAGAGGGCTGCATCGGCATTGTGGGCATTGCGGCGAGCCAACCGATAGCTGAGGTTGTCCTGCTTTCCCGCTGGGGCTTGGTATTGATCCAATATTTCATGCAGGTAACTGGCTTGTGTTCGCAATGCACGCGCCGCCAAGCCGGGCCACTGACGCAACTGCCAGTTGGGCAACACCAGCCAAGCCGCTAAGCCAGCAATCACAGAACCGACAACGGTGTCCAACAAGCGGGTCGGGATCACGCCCTGCCCCATGCCCATCTGGTGAAAGCTGAGCAACAGCAGCGCAGACACGGCGACCGTGGCCAACAAATAACGCGTATGCCGAGAACCCAAAAACACAGCCCCCAGCAACACAATCAAGGCCGACTGCATCAGCGGCGTGGGAAAGAGTTGAATCAGCGCCCAGCCTAAGGTCAAGCCAAGTGCCGTCCCTAGGGTGCGCTGCATGAGCCGCGTCAAGGTGGCCGCGTACTGCTGTTGGCTGACGAACAAAATGGTCAGCAAGATCCAATAACCGTGTGGGTCGTTGGTCGCCAGCATGACGCAGAAACCCACCGCCAGCGACACCACCAAGCGTGTGGCATGGCGGAACAAAGGCGAGCGCGTTTGCAGCTGCGCCCGAATGCGCGTCCACGCTTCACGCAGCGTGCCGAGCTGACGGTCCAGCAGACTTTGGTCCACGCTGCCGTCGAGCGGTTTCAGGGCACCGGCAAAGACGCCTGCCATGGCGGTCAGGTTGTTGCTCAGTGCATTCAGTGCCGGCAATGATCGGTGTGCGCTTGGCAATCCACCCAAGTGGTGAATGGCCGCATGCAAGTCCTCAATGGCACGGGCGGTGGCGCCGTGGTGCTCTGGTACGGTCTTCGCCCGAATAGCGATGGCCAAATGAAAGGCCTGTTCACCCAACAGGGTCAGCACACGCTGGCAGCGGTAAAGCGCGTCTGAGTGAAAGAAAGCGGTGGATAAAACCTGGTAGTCCTCGTGCGAAGAACTGGCACGCTCGTGAATATCTTGAGCCGCCAAATACTGCTGCATGGACATCAAGAGCCAAGTGGGTGGTTGGCCCTGACTCAGCCGACTGAACAGGCTCTCCTTGGTGGCATTCAAGGCCTCAACCACGCGTGCGTTGTGCAAAACCAAGGCCATGCGGCGTTGGGCCAGGTCGACTTCGCGAACCGGCTCAAGCAGCTGTGCCTTTAAGTTCAGGTATTGCCCTAAGAGCGCATACAACTTCGACAAGCGATGCCGCACCGGCGCTTGCGGCATGACCGCCAGCCAGAGCACCGACACCAGGCCATACCAAACTGCACCCGCCAGCATCAGCGGCGTGCTGGTGCTGACTTGCGAGTGGCCGGTTTGTGCCGCCAAAGCCGAATAAATAAACAACACCATCGCCCCAAAAGCAATGGCGCGGTAACGATCTCCCAAGGCCCCCAGCATCGTCAGCGTGAATGCAAATAAGAGCAGCACCGCCAATAGCAGCGCTGGCCAAGGCAAGGTAACCCAAACCGCCAAGGCCACCAAGGTGAAGGCCACCATGGTGATGAGTTGCGCGCGCAGACGACCCTGCCAGTTGTCGTCGGTTTCTGTCAAGGCGCTGGCAATGACGCCCAACAACACGGGCATCAACTCACCTTGCCGTTGCGACAACCAGTCAAAAATCAAAACACAGGTCAGCGCTACTAGCGCGCGAGCGCCACGCGTGTAACCTTCGTGATTCTGGGTGCGTTGACGCGCACGCCTCAAGCGTTCGTCAAGTCCTGTCAAGCTAAAGTAATTCATGTGATCCTAGATATGCAAGAAGCATACTCACACAAGGTGACGCTTGACGAAGTGGCTTGACGCCCTAGCTTCGCGTTAAGGAATCAACTTTTCTGCGCGCAGTTGCGCAAACAAATCAGTGAACGAATCTTCGGTCACTTGGTAGCCCTTGAATCCGAGTTGTCGGCTACGGGTCATGTCAGTCATGACTTCGATCGGCCGGCCCAAATCTAAATCGGTGTGCCACGCCGACGCCAGCTTTTTCAAGTCGGGCTCAACCAGTCCGTGCCGCTGCGCCATCTCGCGCCAAAGTGTCTCATCGCCGGCCATCTCGGTTTCCAGTGGACGAATCGTACCGTCGAAACCTGCTGCTTCAATGCCAAACCAGTTGGCCAAGCGCCCCCATAACCATTGCCAGCGAAACAAATCACCGTTGACAATATTGAAGGCGGTGTTGTGGGCTGCGTCTGTCTCGGCCGCCCAGATCAGCTGTTTGGCCAACTGGTGCGCGTCTGTGACGTCGGACAAGCCCTGCCACTGAGCCGCTGATCCGGGCCATTGAAACGGGCGACCCGTTTCTTTGCAGATCGAGGCATAGACGGCCAGCGTCGTGCCCATGTTCATCGCATTGCCAACGGCCTTGCCGATGACGGTGTGCGGCCGGTGAACGTTCCAACTGAAGCCGTCACGGGCGGCTGCCGCAAACACTTCGTCTTCTTGCTCGTAATAAAAATTCTCAATAGCCAGTCGGGGCTGCTCTTCGCGAAGCGGCGTCTCGGGCAGCGTGCCGGCACTGGCATAGGCCTCGAAAGGGCCTAGGTAATGCTTCAGCCCCGTGACCAAGGACACATGACGCACTGATTTTTTCGGCGCCAAAGCCGCCAACACATTTCGCACCATGGCACCGTTGACGCGAATGTTCTCGGCCTCAGTGGCTTGACGCATCCAAGCGGTGATGAACACATGGGTTGGCACAACATCAGCCAAAGCTTTTTCCAAACCGACCGGGTCCAGCAGATCAGCAGCAACTGCACGCAGACCGGGGACGCCTTTCGATGGGCGGCGGGCCAAACCATAGACGGTCCAAGCTTTGTCCATCAACTCGACCGCTAAATTGCTGCCGCCGATACCACTTGCACCGACGACCAAGGCTGTTTTCTGCATCACTCACTCACTCTGTAAAAAAATCAGTCTACTGTCAAGTGAGCTTTCCGGTTGATGCCCTTAGATCACACACCTTTGCTTTACAAGGGCACTGGCAGTTGCGTCAGCGGATGCCAGCAAGCTATGCGTGTGTTGTCGATGTTGACCATCGGCGGACTCTCCGCACGGCACTGCGCGCTAGCGTGAGCGCAGCGCGGTGCAAAGCTGCAACCGGGGGGCAGGTCGGCCAAGTTCGGCGGACTGCCGGGTATCGCCCGCAAGGGTTGCCCGCGATTCTCACTGCTGACCGTGGACGCCAACAAGCCGGCGCTGTAAGGGTGGCGCGCCGCGTGCACCATGCCGGCAACTGAGTTTTCTTCAACGATGCGACCCGCATACATGACGGCAATACGGTCGGCCACTTCAACCGCGGCGCCAATGTCGTGGGTGACAAAAATCACCGCCATGCCGGTTTCGCGTTGTAACTCGCGCAACAACAGCAAGATCTGAATCTGCACCGTGGCGTCGAGTGCCGTAGTGGGTTCGTCAGCCAGCAAGAGTTTGGGTTTGCAGGCCAGCGCCAGCGCGATCATGGCGCGTTGGCGCATGCCGCCGGAGAGTTCGTGCGGATAAGCATCAAAGCGCCGCTTGGCTTGCGGTATTTGCACCCGCTCCAACATCTGCAGCGCCTGACTGCGAGCTGCTGTTTCGCTGATGGCCTCATGCGCCCGAATCACTTCCGTGATCTGCTGACCGATGGTGTAAACCGGGTCGAAAGCCAGTCCCGCCTCTTGAAACACCATCGAGGCAATACCGCCCCGATAAGCTTCTAACGGCCGGCCTTGCAAGGCCATCACATCAATCCCATCGACATGAATTTGTCCACTCATACGGGTTGTTTTGGGCGAGTGGAGTTTGAGCAAGGTGCGCAGAGTGACGCTCTTGCCTGAGCCAGACTCACCCAGCAAACCCAAGACCTCACCGGCCTTCAAGTCAAAACTGACTTGACTCAAAGCATTGGCATGACGGCTGCCATGAAACTCAACACTCAGGTCTTTGACTACTACCAATGGCAAGTGCGCATTCATGCGGCGCTTTCTAGTGTTGCAGCGGTGTGCCCTGACGCAGCGTCATTCATGTGACACGCGACCAGATGGCCGGTCAATTGCGCAGCAGGAACCAAGGCGGGTGCGCGCTCAGAACAGACCGCTTCTGCGTGCACGCAACGCTCCCGAAAACGGCAACCTGCAGGTGGATTGATGGGGTTCGGCGGGTCACCGCTCAAGGGCGATTTTTGGGTGCGATGGGCCGGATCCATGGACGGCACCGCCGACAGCAAAGCGCGCGTGTACGGATGCGCGGCTTGACCATAAATTTGCTCGACCGGGCCAATCTCCACCACTTGACCGAGGTACATCACCATCACTTCGTCGCAGATGTAATGCACCACATGCAGGTCATGCGAGATGAACAAGTAAGTGAGCTGGTGCTCGGCTTTGAGTTCTTGCAAAAGATTCAGCACCTGCGCTTGCACCGACTTGTCCAGTGCGGCAACCGCTTCGTCCAGAATCACCAAGCGCGGATTGAAGGCCAGTGCACGGGCAATGTTGACGCGCTGGCGTTGGCCGCCAGACAACTCATGAGGATAACGCGATGCAAATTGCTCGGGCTCAAGGCCGACACGGGCCAGCAGTTGGCAGGCACGCTCTTTAGCTTGCGCTTCAGTCAAGCCATGTTCACGCGGCCCGTAAGCGATGGTCTCAAGGATGGTCAAGCGCGGGTTCAGCGACGCAAACGAGTCCTGAAAAACCATTTGCAGGTTACGCCTGAAGGCTTTGAGTTCAATGCCGCCAAACTCACCGACGCCTTCGCCGTCAAAAATCAAGGTGCCGCTGTCGGGGTCCATCAAACGCGCTATCAGTCGCGCCGTTGTCGACTTGCCGCAGCCAGATTCGCCCACGATGCCCAGCGTTTTACCTTTGGCCACCGTGAAGTTGATGCCGTCAACAGCGTGTACAAATTTTTTCTCGCGCTCCAGCAATCCACCCCGCACCGGGAAGTACTTTTTTAAATTACGCACGATCAACAGCGGCTGCGCCGGTCCACCGCGGTCTGCTGAATCGTCCATGTCGACCCTATTGCTCATGTTGCTGCTCATCGTCGAACGTCCATGGCAGACCGCACACCATCTGCCAGCAGATTGAAGGCGATCGAAGTGATGAAAATCATCGCGCCCGGAAGCGCGGCAACCCAAGGGTTGCGAAAGATGGCCGAGCGCAGTGTGTTGAGCATCAGGCCCCACTCAGGCTCTGGCGGTTTGACACCCAAGCCCAAAAAGGACAAGCCCGAACCCAATATCATGCTGACGCTCAGCAAGCCGGTGGCGTACACAAACACGGGGCCGAGCACGTTGCCCAGCACATGCACACGAATGATTGAGAAGGCGCTGGCGCCACTCATCCGCGCGGCCTCGATATAGTCGAGGCGCCGCACTTGGGTCGTCACGCTTTCAGCGACCCGCACCATCTGCGGCACAAACACCAGCGTCAAGGCAATCAAGCTGTTGCTCATGCCGGGGCCCAAGGCGCCGGCAATCGCCACGGCTAAGAGCACCGACGGAAACGCATAAAAAACATCCAGTACACGCATCGTCAGCATGTTGGTCCGGCCGCCGACATAGCCCGCCAACAACCCAATCGACGTGCCGATGACAAAAGCCGCCAGCACCGGCACCACACCCATCAGCAAAGACAAACGCCCGCCGTACATCAGGCGCGTCAACATGTCGCGCCCCAATTCGTCGGTGCCCAGCCAGTGACCCGGCGAACCAATCGGCAGCAAGCGGTTCAGCATGCTCGCTTTGAACGGATCAGCCGGCGCGATCCAGGGTGCAAAAATGGCCGCACCGATGATGATCGCCAACACCACAATGCTGATCATGGCCACGCGGTCCTGCCGCAGCTGACGCAGAACAACCATCCAAAAACTGCGACTAGGCGCCTGCGCAACAGCAGCCGCAGGCATAGCCACATCGGCAGGAGACAAAGTGGTTTTCATTCAGGTCCGTCCCATGCGAGGATCAATCAGCGGTTGCAAAATATCCACCAACAAATTCAAGGCCACAAAGAAAAGGCACAGCACCAAAATCGTGCCCTGCAACAAAGGGATGTCGCGCTGAAAGATGGCGGTGTTCAACAAGAAGCCTGTGCCGGGCCAGGCAAACACGGTCTCAACCAAGATCGAGCCGCCCATCAAATAGCCCAATTGCAAACCAGCAACTGCCAGCACGGTGGGCGCGGTGTTTTTGGCCACATGCCGAAAGATGGCCTGATGACTCAGGCCACGGGCTCTGAGCGCCATGACAAATTCTTGCTCCAGCATGTCGGCCACCAGCGCCCTGACAGTACGCGTGATGATGCCCAACGGAATCACCGACAGCGTCAACGCAGGCAGTACCAAGTAACGCATATGCTCAACATCCCAGAGCCATTCGGCTGAACCGCCCGGGCCAGCGCCCATCGCTGGGAACCAGCCAAGCCCGGTCGAGAAAATAATCGTCAACACCAAGCCCAACCAATAGTGCGGAATGCTGACACCAATCACCGACAGCACAGTCGCCATCCGGTCTATCCAGCTGCCATGCCAGTAGCCGGCAAGCGCGCCCAAAATGCAACCCATTAGCACGCCAGCAAAACCGGCGACACCCGCCAACAGCAGCGTGTTGCTGACGGCACCCATCACCTCCGTGGCGACCTCGCGCCCCGACGCAATGGACCGACCCAAATCGCCCTGCACGGCTCGCAGCAACCATTTACCGTATTGCACCGGAATGGGCTGGTCCAGACCGTAGGCGCTTTTAAGTGCCGCGACAACTTCAGCCGGCGCATCGGCCGGCGCAATAGCGTTCAAGGGGTCACCGGGCGCCAAGTACACCAGCATGAAAGACACCAGCGTCACACTCAGCGCTATAGGAATGGTGTAGAGCAGGCGCTTCAAAACATACGAAAACATGAGGGCCTTTCTGGGCGCTGCGCTTCACACGCAACCGTCATTCCAGCGCAGGCTGGAACGACGGAGGGGGAGTTACATCTTCAGCGTGGTCAGGTCTTGGAACCAATGCTGAGCCTGCACAAAGCCTTTGACTTTGGTCGACAGAACGTGCGGATTGACGTCATGCACGACCCACAGCATCAGGGCTTCGTCCACCATGGTTTGGTGCACGGTGGCCAGCAAGGCATCTTGTACTTTGGTGTCAAAGCTGGTGCGAACCTTGTCGAGTGCAGCGTCCACTTTAGGGTTGCTGTAGCCGCCCCAGTTGACACCGTTGGGCGCGACATAACGGCTGTCCACAAAACGGATGACGCCATAGAACGGGTCGGACGTGACATAACCCAGATTGATGGCGCTGATGCCTTTGCCGGCGTTCATATCCGCCTTAACGCCACTGCGCCAGTGCAGGTACAGAGTCTCCAGCTCGACCACTTCAAACTCAAGCTGAATGCCAACTTCAGCCAAACTTTGCTGGATGTATTCGTTCATCGGCAAAGACAACATTTGGCCCGTGCCGCCTTGGGCAATGATGACCTTGGCTTTGAGTGGTTTTTCTTTGCTGTAACCAGCTTGCTTCATCAGCGCTTTGGCCGCGGCGACGTCGTAGCCCAGTTTGAAAGTGGGCTTGCCGAACCACGGGCTGGAACTGTCGAGCTGGCCTTTGGCTGGGACAGCCAAACCGTTAAGCAACTGCACAATGCCGTCGCGATTGATGGCCAGATTGGCGGCTTTGCGCACACGAATATCAAGCCAAGGTGAGCCGGGTTGGGTGCTGAAGTGATACGGCCAGACGTGTGGCGTGACGTTCTTGACCAGCTTGAAACCGGCACTGACCAACTGTGGCACCACATCAGGTGGAGGTGTTTCGATCAGGTCAACTTGGCCGCTGAGCAGCGCGTTAGAACGCGTCAAGGCATCAGGGATCGGGATCAGCACAATGCGGTCGGTTTGCGCCATCCGGGTCTTGTCCCAGTAGGTGGCGTTTTTGACCAACTCAGCGCGTTCGCGGGGTACCAGTTTGTCCAACTTGAAAGGACCAGTGCCCGACGGCTGAGAGGCAAATTTATTCCAGTCGCGGCCAAGTTTTTCCCACTGCGCCGGGCTCGAAATCAGGAACCACGGAAGTTGATACGGAAAAAGAGCATCGATGTCTTTGGTGGTGATGACCACTGTGTAGTCGTCGACCTTGCTGTAGCTGGCGATCGATGGAATACGCGGCCGCACCTGGGCGCTTTGCTTGGCATCGAACTGCGGTGATTTGTCGTTCAGGACTTTGTCCAAATTCCA
>JBEDKR010000012.1:0-13933 GCA_041172005.1 Pseudomonadota bacterium | reverse complement strand
AGGCAGCATCGCCACAGGCCATGACAGCGGCCTGCATTTGAGATGCGTCGGCGTCTTTGAAAAGGCCTAAGCAAAGCACCACGCGCTGCGCTGGGCTGCCTTTCAGTGTGCCCATCGCAGCGTTGACAGCAGTGCGCACGTGTTTGGCAGTGCCCTCACCTGCCCCGACCAACACCACGCGAGTAGCCGCAATACCGCTAGTCCGATAGGCCTGCAACAGCTTGCCAGGCTTGCGCTCAAAATCGCCGCTCTGCGTAGCGGCCTCAATGAACATTGACAAAGTGTCGTCCCCTTCGGCCAGATGTTGGGGTACGAGGACGACCAAGGCGTCACATTTTTCGGTACAAACACGCGATCGTGTCAGTGTCTTGAGTTCGAAGTCCATAATTGCAGCCTAGTCAGTTACGCAAAAAAGCAGATAGTCGCTCCATGTTATTCCAATCTTCGATGCGCAAAGAGTTGGCGCGGTCATTCGGCGCCACCTTGGTGGTGCTGATCACCATCATCATGACCATTGTTCTGATCAGAACGCTGGGTCAGGCCGCCGGTGGCTCCGTCAGTCCACAAGACGTTTTACTCATCATGGCTTATTCGGGACTCGGCCGACTCCCCATCATCTTGACCTTGTCGCTGTTCATTGCCATGGTCAGCACGCTGTCGCGCATGTACAAAGACAGCGAAATGGTTGTTTGGTTCTCTAGTGGGCGCGGCTTGATTGCTTTTCTGGGACCCTTATTCCGGTTTGCATGGCCCGTGTTGCTGGTGATTACCTTGTCGTCCCTCTTTGTTTGGCCTTGGTCGAACGAGCAGACCGTGGAAATGCGCGAGCGCTACGAACAACGCGGCGACATTGACCGCATCGCCCCAGGCGAGTTCCAGGAGTCTTCCAGCGGCAACCGTGTGTTTTTCATTGACCGGGACTCTGAGGGCCGCACGGGCAGCAGCGACATCTTCATCGCCTCGACAGACAAAGGCAAAAGCGCGGTCACGACCGCTCGCTCAGGCCGGATCGAAGTGGTCAACGGCACGCAGATGCTGATTCTCGAAAATGGCCAGCGGCTTGAAAATGCTGTCGGCAACTCAGCCCTGAAAATCAGCGACTTCGAAGAGTATGGCGTGCGCACCGGTGGCGGCAGTGTGCTCGGCGCTGGTGAACGAGACATCAAAACCATCTCGACCCGCAATTTGATCAAGTCGCCGACCAACAGGAATCTGGGTGAGCTGGCTTGGCGCCTAGGTTCCGCCTTCGCAGCACTTAACTTTGTGGTGATCGCGCTGGCGCTGGCAGCAGTGAACCCACGCGCCGGGCGCAGCAGCAATCTGATTTTTGTGATTTTCAGCTTCATCGTCTACACCAATGTGATGAGCCTCGGCCAAGGCTGGGTCTCCCTCGGCTTGGTCAGTTTCAGCGGCCTGTTGCTGATGCTGCATGGCGGCGTGCTCGCCATCAGCCTGTTTTTACTGGCCAAACGGCACATGAACTGGAGTCTTGGCGATCTGTTTCGCAGCCGCTCCCGCCAGCTTTCGACCGGAACGGTGATCCGGCCATGAAAACCGTTCGCAAGCTGATTTACCGCGAGGTCATCACCTCCATTTGCTTGGTCACGCTGGGGTTTTTGTCGCTGTTCTTGTTCTTTGACTTGGTCGACGAACTGCCAGCCATCGGCAAAAGCAGTCCCTTAGGCGGCGAAGAGCACGTCTACTTGTTGCGGCACGCTCTGCTTTATGTGGGTCTGCAGATACCTAATCACATCTATGAGTTGCTACCGATATCGGTGTTGATCGGGACTATTTTCGTGATGGCAAGGCTCGCGCAAAGCTCAGAGTTCACCATCTTGCGAACCAGCGGTCTCGGGCCGTGGAAGGCCTTGCGTCTGCTGCTTTCTTTGGGAGCGGTGTTTGTCGTGGTCAGTTTTGCGGTGGGCGACTACCTCGCCCCCATCGCAGACCGCGGGGCGCAATTGCTGAAAGCCAAATACCAGGGCCGCATCACCATCGGCCAGACCGGTGCTTGGCTCAAAGAAAAGCAGCCTTACAGTAACTCGGTGGTGAATGTGCGTGCACTGACCTCCAACAACGAAATGCAGGGCATCCGCATTTTTGAGTTCGACAACAAAGGCCTTGTGGTCTCGATGACTGAAGCCGAATCAGCCAATTTTGGTGAAAACAACTCTTGGGTTCTGAACAAAACCACACGCACCGATTTTCAGATTCGGCCCAGCACCGATGGCATCAACAAAGCCGTCGAATCAGCCAATGTGAGCATCAGCCGCGAAGCTGAAATGCGCTGGCCGACCGACATCAGCGCTGAAATGGTATCGGTCGCGCTACTCAAGCCAGACCGAATGGCCACGTACGACCTGTTCAATTACGTGCAGCACCTGAAAGCCAATGGGCAGACCGCCCAACGCTATGAAATCGAGTTCTGGAAAAAGGTGTTCTATCCACTGAGCTGCCTAGTGATGGTCTTTTTAGCGCTGCCTTTTGCCTACCTGCATTTCCGATCAGGCAGTGTGACCTCTTATGTTTTTGGCGGCGTCATGATTGGCATTAGTTTTTTCCTACTGAACAATGTCTTTGGCTATATTGGCAACTTGCAAAACTGGCAACCTTGGCTGGCAGCGGCAGCGCCGGGCATGCTTTACACCGTTATTTCGCTGGGCGCTTTTGGCTGGCTGGTGCTGAGACGTTAAACAATTTCGCATAAATAAAAGACACATGAAACCCGCCATCATCTTGTTTGCGCACGGCTCCAGAGACCCTCTTTGGCGTCTTCCCATTGAGGCCGTCGCTGCAGAAATCCAGTCGCGCGACCAAAATGCGCAAGTGTGCTGTGCCTACCTTGAGCTGTGCTTGCCCAGCCTGCCTCAAGCCGCGGCTGATTTGATCGCCGCTGGCGTGCTGCACATCCGTATCTTTCCGCTCTTTTTGGGTGTCGGAAAGCATGCACGTGAAGACCTGCCGCTCATCATTGAAGAGATCCGCAGTGCCCACCCAGGACTGCTGCTAGAGCTGCTGCCAACGGCTGGAGAGTCGCCTCAATTGACGGCCCTGATGGCAGATATCGCCTTGGCTTGAGCAGGTTTCTTTAGCGCCAAAATGGCATAATGAATACCCCGATCTGCCAGTATTTGTTATGAACCTTCATCAGTTTCGCTTCGTCCAAGAAGCCGTGCGCCGCAACTTGAATTTGACCGAGACAGCGCGCGCGCTGCACACATCGCAACCGGGCGTGTCCAAAGCCATCATTGAGCTAGAAGAAGAACTGGGCGTAGAGATCTTTGCCCGCCACGGCAAACGCCTGAAACGCGTGACCGAGCCAGGTCAGCATGTCTTGAAAAGCATCGAACTCATCATGCGGGAAGTAGGCAACCTGAAACGCATCGGCGAGCAGTTTTCAGCCCAAGACAGCGGCACCTTGTCGATTGCCACCACCCACACGCAAGCCCGTTATGTCTTGCCGCAACCTGTCGCCCGGCTGCGCGAGGCCTTCCCCAAGGTCAATGTCAGCCTGCACCAAGGCTCGCCCGACCAAGTCGCCCGCATGTTGATCGACGAGGTGGCCGAGATCGGCATCGCCACCGAGTCCCTCGACCATTACGACGAACTGATCACCCTGCCCTGCTACGAATGGCAGCACATGCTGGTGATGCCGGCTGACCACCCACTGGCACGCCAAAGCAACATCACACTGGAAGAACTGGCCGAGCAACCACTGATCACCTACCACCCGTCTTTCACGGGCCGGACCAAAATCGACGAGGCCTTTGCCGCCAAGCGACTGCACCCGCGCATTGCGCTGGAAGCGATCGACTCAGACGTCATCAAAACATACGTCAGGCTGGGTTTAGGCGTCGGAATCGTGGCGGAAATGGCGCTCAAAGACGATGGCACCAACGCCGACCTGATCTCATTACCGGCAGGGCAACTCTTTGGCGTCAACGTGGCACGCGTTGCTTTCAAACGGAGTGCCTACCTGCGCAATTTCGTCTACAAGTTTGCTGAATTGGTGAGCGATAAGCTGACCCGCGAACAGATTGCTAAGGCCATGTCAGGCCGCCTCAATGACTATGAAGTTTGAACCTATGAATTCACAGACAATGCTTCCCGCCGTGCGCGAGCACACGCCCACCTTGACCAGCCGCTTGCCCAACGTCGGCACCACGATTTTCACCGTCATGTCGGCGCTGGCCACTGAAAAAAACGCCGTTAATTTAGGCCAGGGCTTTCCAGATTTTGAATGTGATCCGACCTTGGTCAACGCGGTCACACACGCGATGCAAAGCGGCCTGAACCAGTACCCGCCAATGACCGGCGTGCCGGTACTGCGCGAAGCCATCGCCGCCAAAATTCAAACACTCTACGGCCGCAGCTACAACCCGAACACCGAGATCACAGTCACTGCTGGTGCCACGCAGGCCATCATCACCATCATCCTGGCCATCGTCCATCCAGGTGACGAGGTCATCGTGCTCGAGCCCTGCTACGACAGCTATGTGCCGAACATCGAATTAGCTGGCGGCCAAGTGGTGCGGGTGCCGCTGAAGCCCGGAACTTTCCGCCCAGACTTTGAGAAAATTGCCGTCGCCATCAGCCCCAAAACGCGCGCCATCATCATCAACTCACCGCACAATCCGAGCGCGACAGTGTGGACTGAAGCTGAGATGCTGAAGCTGCAAGCCTTGCTGGCACCCACCGAGATATTGCTCATCAGCGACGAGGTCTATGAACACATGGTGTTTGACGCAGCGCTTGGCGCACAACACCACAGCGCAGCGAGCTTTCCGGGTTTGGCGGCGCGGGCATTCATTGTCAGCAGCTTTGGCAAAACTTATCACGTGACAGGCTGGAAAGTTGGTTATGTTGCGGCCCCTGCTGCGCTGTCTGCAGAGTTCCGCAAAGTCCACCAGTTCAATGTGTTCACCGTCAACACGCCGGTGCAATACGCTTTGGCCAGCTACATGGACAGGCCCGCCGCTTATCTGGAGTTGCCCGCGTTTTACCAGCGTAAACGCGACTTGTTTCAAGCTGGCTTAGCGGCCACTCGTTTCAAGCTCTTGCCGAGCGAAGGCACGTACTTCCAGTGCGTCGATATTTCTGAGGTCAGCGACATGGGTGAAGCAGAATTTTGCAAATGGCTGACGACCGAAATCGGCGTTGCCGCGATTCCGCTGTCAGCCTTTTACGGCGACGGTTTTGACCAGCGGGTCGTGCGTTTTTGCTTCGCCAAGAAAGACGAGACGCTGACGGCAGCACTGGCAAGACTCGCCAAGCTTTGAATACGCGTCATCGCAAATGACAGCGCGGCAACCAGATCAAGAATTGATCTGAGCCCAAGCCTTGTCCAAGCGCTTGACGCTCACCGGCTGAGGCGTGCGCAGTTCTTGTGCAAAAAAGCTCACCCGTAACTCTTCCAGCAACCAGCGGTACTCTTGCATGCGCGCATCCACAGCGCCTTTGCGGTCAGCCACCAGTCGCCAATAACGCTGCTCTTGCAGCTTCATCTCCGCCATGCGGGCGGTGTCGCGTGCTGGGTCGGCACGCCATTTTTCCAGTCGCAAGGTGATGGCTTTGAGGTAGCGCGCAAAGTGTTGCAGCTGACCGTAAGGCGTCGTCATCAAAAACCGTTTGGGCACCAAACGTTGCAGTTGCTGAGCGGCATCTGCCGACGCTTCGGCGGCATTTTTAGTGTCTTTAATCTTGCGCTGGGCGGCGGCGAATTCAATCAGGATGCCGGCGGCCAGACGCGCTACTTCGCTGGCGATCAAGGTCAGGCGGCCACGTCCGTCGTCGACCCGTTTTTTGAACTCTGCCTCGCCCGTCGGCAAGGGCTCCACTAAGAAAGCCCGGTCCAGCGCCACATCAATGATCTGTGAGCGCAATTCTTCAAGCGTGCCGCCACCAGAGTTGTCTGCTGCCCGGCCTACGAGCATGTAAGCCGTCGCTGTTTTTTGCAGATCGGGCAAATTCTTCTCTAAGTATTTCAGCGCATCTTTGATTTGCAAAGAAAACAAGCGACGCAGACCCGCGCGGTGTTTGGCCGCCGCCATGTCGGGCTCGTCGAAGACCTCAATCGTCACCGCGTCACCCAAGTCGATCAGCGCTGGGAAGCCAATCAGCGTTTGTGAGCCCTTGCGAATTTCCATGAGCTCGGGCAGTTCCCCAAAGCTCCAAGTGGTGTAGCGGTCTGGACTTTTGGGCAACGCAGCTGGTGCGGCTTTGACAGCAGTCGGATGGGCACCGCGTGCCTTGCTGACCGAATCTGAAGTCGCCGCATTCGGCTCGGCAACAGGCACAGCCACCTTGAGGTTTTTCAGACCAGCCAGTGCTTGAAACGCTCCGCGCGCCTGTGCACCCAAGTCACCCTTCAGTGCGCCCAGATTGCGCCCCAAACCAAGTTGGCGACCGTGTTCGTCCACCACCCTGAAGTTCATGAACAGATGCGGCGGCAACATGTCGAGCTTCATGTCATTGCGCTTGATGTCCAGCGAGGTCGCATCGCGCACCCACTTGAGGACAGCGTCGGTGAGCGAGCCACCGCCCCATTGTTCGGGCTGCAGCAAATCAGCCGCCATGCGCGCAGCCGTTTCAGGCAGAGGCACCAGCCGCGAGCGTGGCCGTTGGTGCAGCGTTTTGATGAGCGCTTGAATCTTGTCCTTGAGCAAACCCGGCACCAGCCATTCGCAGCGCTCGTCATTGACTTGGTTCAAAGCAAACAGCGGAACTTCGACCGTGACGCCGTCTTTCGCATCACCGGGCTCGTGCAGATAACTCACGCTGCAATCCACACCGCCTAGCCGTAGAGTTCGGGGAAAGGCCTGAGTGGTGATGCCGGCCGCTTCATGGCGCATGAGTTCTTCACGCGACAACAGCAGCAACTGCGGCTGCTTTTTGACTTCGTCTTTGTACCAGTGCTCACAACCGGCCCCGGTGCAAATATCAATCGGCAATTGTTGGTCGTAAAAAGCGTAGATCAGCTCTTCATCGACCAGCACGTCTTGACGGCGGGCTTTGTGTTCCAGGTCTTGCACCTGGACGATGAGTTTTTGATTCGCCGCCAAAAAGGGCAGCTTGGTGTCCCAGTTGCCGGCCACCAAGGCTTCACGAATAAAAATTTCACGGGCGCCCACCGGGTCAACCCGGCCGAAGTTGACGCGGCGGCCGTTGTAGATCACCAAGCCATACAGCGTGGCGCGCTCTAGGGCAGTGACTTGTGCGGCTTTCTTCTCCCAATGCGGGTCCAGCAGTTGCTTTTTGAGCAAATGCCCTGCGACCTGCTCAACCCATTGCGGCTCGATGTTGGCAATGCCCCGGCCAAACAGACGCGTGGTTTCCACCAGCTCAGCGGCCACAATCCAGCGGCCTGGTTTTTTGCTCAGCTTGGCACCGGGATGGCGGTAAAAGCGAATGCCGCGCGCGCCCAGATAGGCTTCCTCGTCTTCGGCTTTGTAGCCCAAATTGCCGAGCAAGCCGCAGAGCATCGACAAGTGCAACTGCTCGTAGCTGGCCGGCTTGCTGTTGATCTGCCAACCCTGCTCGCCTATGACGCTGTGCAACTGCGAGTGGATGTCGCGCCATTCGCGCACGCGGCGAATGTTGACAAAGTTCTCGCGCAGCAGGTTTTCGTATTGCCGATTCGACAGTTTGTGTTCGGCCGCATGACCGCCGCGTGAATCACCCAGCCACTTCCACAGCTTCAAATAACCGGCGAACTCGCTCTTCTCGTCATCGAACTTGGCATGCGCTTGGTCGGCCTGCGTCTGCTTGTCCATCGGGCGGTCGCGCACATCCTGCACGCTGAGCGCGCTGGCAATGACCATCACCTCGTCGAGCGCTTGGCGGTCGCGGGCCTCCAAAATCATCCGGCCCACGCGC
The DNA here is from genome assembly GCA_041172005.1 of Pseudomonadota bacterium. Lineage (GTDB taxonomy): Bacteria > Pseudomonadota > Gammaproteobacteria > Burkholderiales > Burkholderiaceae_C > Polaromonas. Next base: position 6,058 of record JBEDKR010000012.1, on the reverse strand, counting down.
GGATCTAGCGGCAGTTTGGCCAGCGTGCGACCCACTGCGGTCAGTTCGTTGTCATCGTCGACAGCGCCCAGTTCGGCCAGCAACTGGTAGCCGTCGGCAATGGCGCGCCCTTGCGGTGGCTCAATGAAGGCAAAGGCTTCCACCGCGCCCAGGTGCAAGGCCTTCATGCGCAAAATCACAGCCGCTAGCGAGCTGCGCAAAATCTCCGGATCAGTGAAGCGCGCTCGGCCCAAAAAGTCTTGCTCGTCATACAGACGAATGCAAATACCATCGGCGACCCGACCGCAACGACCGGCGCGCTGGTTCGCCGCCGCCTGCGAAATCGGCTCGACCATCAGCTGCTCGACCTTGTTCCTGAAGCTGTAGCGTTTGACACGCGCTGTGCCAGCGTCAATCACGTAACGAATGCCGGGAACTGTCAGCGAGGTTTCGGCCACGTTAGTGGCCAGCACAATGCGCCTGCCGTTATGGCCTTCAAAAATTTGGTCTTGCTCGGCTTGGCTCAGGCGCGCAAACAGCGGGAGCACTTCGGCATTGCGCAGCAGCGGCTGGTGGCTCAGGTGTTTGCGCAGGTGGTCGGCGGATTCACGAATTTCGCGCTCTCCGGGCAAGAACACCAGAATGTCGCCAGCACTGTGCGGGCTGCGCCAGAGTTCATCCACACCGTCCGCAATCGCGTCATTCAGGTCGTAGTCGCGCGACTCTTCGTAGGGCCGATAGCGCTGCTCCACCGGAAACATCCGGCCCGACACCATGATGACGGGAGCCGGGCCTTTGCTTGACGCGAAGTAATCCGCGAAGCGCTGCGCATCAATCGTCGCCGAGGTGATGATGACTTTGAGGTCTGGCCTGCGCGGCAACAACTGGCGCAGATAGCCCAGCAAAAAGTCGATGTTCAGACTGCGCTCGTGCGCCTCGTCAATGATGATGGTGTCGTAGTTTTTGAGCAGCGGATCGGTCTGCGTCTCGGCCAGCAAAATACCGTCGGTCATCAGCTTGACCGAGGCGTCACGGCTCAGCCGATCTTGGAAGCGCACCTTGTAGCCAACGACGTCGCCTAGCGTCGTCTTCAGTTCTTCGGCGATGCGCTTCGCCACACTGGAGGCGGCAATTCGCCGAGGCTGAGTGTGGCCAATCAAAGGCCCGCGTCCACCCGGGTAATTCAGCTTACCGCGTCCCATGGCCAAGGCGATTTTGGGCAGCTGCGTGGTCTTGCCGGACCCGGTTTCGCCGCAAACGATGACCACCTGATGCGCCGCAATGGCGGCGGTGATTTCGTCGCGCTTGCCCGACACGGGCAGCGATTCAGGGAACTCAATGATCAAGGCAGGAGATGAATTGGCAGACAAGCGGTGAACTTAGGTGAAAATCAGTGAAAAATGCGCGGTCAACTGCGCATTATCGGCTCAGTTGCCGCCCTCAACACCCGTCAAGACATCACTCCTTCCACCAATACCGCCCATGTCCGCCGTTTTTAATTTCACCTTTGTGCCCTGGTTTCGCTCGGTCGCGCCTTACATCCACCTGCACCGTGGCAAGACTTTTGTGATCGGCATGGCAGGTGAGGCGATTGCCGCCGGCAAGTTGCAGAACATTGCGCAAGACTTGGCGCTGATTCAGAGCATGGGTGTGAAGATCGTGCTGGTTCATGGTTTTCGACCGCAGGTCAACGAACAATTGGAAGCCAAGGGCCATGCCGCACAGTACTCTCATGGCACGCGCATCACCGACTCAGTCGCCCTGGACTGCGCCCAAGAAGCCGCCGGCCAACTGCGTTACGAGATTGAAGCCGCGTTCAGCCAAGGCTTGCCCAACACACCCATGGCTGGTTCCACGGTGCGGGTGATTTCAGGCAACTTCATCACGGCGCGTCCGGTTGGCATCGTCGACGGCATTGACTTCAAGCATTCGGGCTTAGTCCGCAAAGTCGACACGGTGGGCATTCAGCGCACACTCGAATTCGGCTCGATGGTGCTGCTGTCGCCATTTGGTTTTTCCCCCACCGGAGAAGCTTTCAACTTGAGCATGGAAGAAGTGGCGACCAGCGTGGCGATCGAGTTGAAGGCAGATAAGCTGATCTTTTTGACCGAGGTCCCCGGCATCCGAATCAACCCGTCAGAGCCCGCCAGCGAAGACAACCCGATCGACACTGAGCTGCCTTTGGCTGCGGCCAAACAACTGCTCAAAGACGTGCCGAACGCACAGCAGCCGACCGACACTGCTTTTTACCTGCAGCATTGCGTCAAGGCCTGCCAAAACGGCGTGGAACGCAGCCACATCCTACCTTTCGCCACCGACGGCTCGGTGCTGCTCGAAATCTATGTGCACGACGGCATCGGCACCATGGTGATTGATGAAAAATTAGAGAGCTTGCGCGAAGCCACGGTCGACGATGTCGGTGGCATTTTGCAATTGATCGAGCCCTACGAAAATGACGGCACACTGGTCAAGCGTGACCGCACAGAGATTGAACGTGACGCAGGGCTTTACACGGTGATTGAACATGACGGCGTGATTTTTGGCTGCGCAGCGCTCTACCCATACCCTGAATCGAAAACCGGTGAGATGGCGGCACTTACGGTGTCCCCACACACCCAAAGCCAAGGTGACGGCGAACGCATTCTCAAACGTGTTGAGCAGCGTGCCCGCGCCATGGGTTTGCAAAGCATTTTCGTACTCACCACCCGCACCATGCATTGGTTCTTGAAGCGCGGCTTCAAGCCGGTGGAGACGGACTGGTTGCCGGAAGCGCGCCAGCGCAAATACAACCTCAACCGCAGCCGAAAAAGCCAAGTGCTGGTCAAAATCCTCCACCCCTGAGGTTCTGACCTGTCTTCCTACAAATTCTTGCGTCTACGCTGACGCAGTGCCTGCCCTCCCTCGCCTAAATTGCGAGCAGAAGGGACACCGGTATGGAAGTGATACGGAAGGGCGACGCAGCGCACACTGAGCGCGTTGAAGTTCACATAACTTGTGGCGATGCATGGCTGTCTGGTGATTTGGCCTTGCCGGTCGGTTTTCGCGGCTTGGTTTTATTTGCCCACGGCAGCGGCAGCGGCCGACACAGCGCACGCAATCGGCAAGTTGCACAAGTCTTGCAAAACGCGGGGATAGGCACTCTGCTGTTTGACTTGTTGACGGCAACAGAAGAACAAACTGACCTTCACACCGGCGAACACCGCTTCAACATCGCTCTGCTGACACAGCGCATGCAAGACGCAACGTTGTGGGTCACAGCGCAAGACCATTTCAAGGACGTGCCGATAGGCTATTTCGGCGCCAGCACCGGCAGTGCTGCCGCGTTGATCGCTGCAGCCCGCTTGGGCGATCGCGTGGCCGCGGTGGTCTCTCGCGGTGGACGGCCCGATTTAGCCGGCCCGGTGGTGTTGGCCAGTCTGATGGCGCCCACCCTGCTGATTGTTGGCGGTGCAGACCACGATGTGATCGAACTCAATGAAGATGCATACCAGCTGTTGCGTTGCGAAAAAAAATTGGCAGTGGTGCCGCATGCAACCCATTTGTTTGAAGAGCCGGGTGCCTTGGAACAAGTCTCCGCGCTGGCCTCCGATTGGTTCAAACGCTATCTGCACAACGCAGTCACCTCGAAGGAGGCTTGGAGATGATGTCACGACCTTATTACAGCGACCGCCATGACGCGGGGCGCAAGCTGGCTCAGCAGCTCAGCCACTACTCAGACCAGCCGAATGTACTGGTACTCGCCTTACCGCGGGGGGGTGTGGCAGTGGGCTATGAAGTAGCGCAAGCGCTGCATGCGCCGCTGGATGTGTTTGTGGTTCGCAAGCTCGGCTTGCCGGGGCATGAGGAGTACGCCATGGGAGCGATTGCCAGCGGCGGCGTGCGCGTGATGAACCCCTTGCCGGGCATCACCGTGCCCCCTGAAGCGGTGGCCGCGGTACTGGCCAAAGAACAAGCAGAGTTGGTCAGGCGTGAGCAGTTGTACCGGGCGCAACGTCCGCCCATTCATATCGCAGGGCGGACCGTGATCTTGGTTGATGACGGGCTGGCCACTGGCGCCACTATGCGCGCAGCGGCTGTCTCGGTGGGCCAACACCATCCCTTGCGGCTGATTGTGGCAGTGCCCGTGGGAGCCAGAGACAGTTGCGAGAGCTTGCGCGACGTGGCGGATGAAATTGTCTGCCCAGCCATGCCCGAACCTTTTCATGCGCTCAGCCTTTGGTATGACTTCATGCCGCAAGCCAGCGATGACGAAGTACGCTCACTGCTGGAAAAAGCTTGGCATGAGCATGCCGCTGACATTCGCCGAGCCAAGCAACCAGCGGCACATTCTGCGGGGCATTGATCTATGTCTGCCAGTTCTCTTAGCAAGGACCCGGCAAGGGCCAAAGACGCGCCTCGCGCACTGCTTGACGGCCTGCAACGGAATCTCAATCCACTTGTGGGCGCACTGCAAGATTACGACCCATTGCTGGAAACCATTGGCACCGCGCGCTTTGTCTTGATCGGCGAAGCCTCGCACGGTACGCACGAGTTTTACAGAGAACGTGTGAATATCACGCAACGACTGATTCTTGAAAAAGGTTTCACAGCCATCGCAGTTGAAGCTGATTGGCCAGACGCTTGGCGCGTCAACCGTTACGTGCGCGGTTTGTCGACCGACCCAGATGCCCGCGAAGCCTTGGCAGGGTTCGAGCGTTTTCCCGCTTGGATGTGGCGCAACACAGAAGTCTGCGACTTCGTTGAATGGCTGCGCCAGCACAACAGCAACCTCAGCCCTGAACAGCAAGTTGGTTTTTACGGCATGGACTTGTACAGCCTGTTCCGGTCCATGGAAGAAGTTCTGTCCTACCTCGACAAGACAGATCCGGCGCAAGCGCTAAGGGCGCGTGCGCGTTACGCCTGCTTCGACCATGTTGGAAAAGACAGCCAAGCCTATGGTTATGGCGCCGCCTATGGTATGGCCCGCAGCTGCGAAGACGAGGTCGTCCAGCAGCTCCGTGACATGACGCTACGCTTGACCCAAGTTACGCCAGAGCCCAGTTTGGCACGCGATGACTATTTTTACGCTCAGCAAAATGCGCGGCTGGTGCGCAACGCAGAAGCGTATTACCGCAGCATGTTTCGAGGCCGGGTCTCGTCTTGGAATCTGCGTGACAGCCATATGGTCGAGACGCTGGTGGCCGTGTCAAACCACTTGAGTCAAGGCGTTGCAGCGCCGCGCATGGCGGTGTGGGCACACAACTCACATTTGGGCGATGCCTGCGTCACAGAAATGGGAGACCGCGGTGAGTGGAATGTCGGCCAACTGATGCGCGAACGCTTCGGCGCAGACGCCTTTCTGATCGGCATGAGCACCCATCACGGCACCGTCACTGCGGCATCAGAATGGGACGAGCCACCTCAGCGAAAACGTGTCCGACCGGGACTTGAAGGAAGTTGGGAGGCCATCTTTCACCAAGTTGGCACGCCGAATTTCATGCTGCTTTTAAAAGACCACACAGATCTTCTCAATCTGACTGAAGCGCAACGCCTGCAGCGCGCCATTGGCGTGATTTACCGGCCTGAAACCGAGCGTCAAAGCCATTATTTTTACACCCACCTGGGCCGGCAGTTTGACGCCCTCTTGCATTGGGATGAAAGCCATGCGCTGGAACCTTTGGACAAAAGCTTGGCATGGCACAAAGGCGAGTCAGGAGAAGTGCCGGAGACGTATCCGTCGGGCATTTAAAGAAGTGCGGGGCGCAAAGTCTTCAGCGAACGCGTGAGCTGGCCAAGCGAAGAACCAAAGCCGCGGCAACCAAGCTGATGGCGATAAAAGACAGAAAAGACCAGTTGGCAATCGACAGACCCAAGAAGGTCCAATCGATCACGCTGCAATCACCGCTACCTTTGAAAATCATGGGAATCACGCGTTGCAGCGGGAAAGTTTCGATCATGCCGTAGAAGTCGCGACCACAAGAAGCGACTTCTGGCGGAAACCATTGCAACCAGCTTTGGCGAGACGCCACAAAAGCACCAAAGCCAGCAAAGAGCAACAGCAGACCAGAGCCCAGCAACAAGATACCGGGCCCCTTAGACA
>JBEDKR010000011.1:0-14189 GCA_041172005.1 Pseudomonadota bacterium | reverse complement strand
GCCCCAAATATGCCTTCTGGATTTCGGGCCGCGTCAGCAACTCACTGGCCAAGCCTTCTGCCACGATGCGGCCTTCTTCCATCACATAAGCACGGTGGGCCAAGGCCATCGCCATGGCCACGTTTTGTTCAACCAACAGCACCGAGGTGCCTTGCGCATTGATCTGACGGATGGCGCCAAACATGTCCAACACAATGGCCGGTGCCAAGCCCAGTGAGGGCTCGTCCATCAACAGCAAGCCGGGCCGGGCCATCAAAGCGCGACCGATCGCCACCATCTGTTGCTGGCCGCCCGAGAGCGCACCAGCCGGACTCTGCAGTTTGACCTTCAGAGCTGGAAACAGCGACAAAACGTATTCCAGAGACTCTTTCCTTTTGGCCTTGGCCGGGGCGATGAAACTACCCAGTTCTAAGTTGTCATACACCGTCATCTGGGTGAACAAACGCCGGCCTTCTGGAACGATGGCGATACCGGCCTCACAAAAGCGATGGGCCTCTAACTGCGTGATGTCACTGCCGTTGAAATTCAGCGTGCCACCGCGTACCCGGTGCATGCCGGCAATCGCGTTGATCAGCGTGGTCTTGCCCGCACCGTTGGGGCCGACCACACAGACCATCTCACCCGTTTTCACCTCAAGGCTGACGCCCCACAAAGCTGGCGCTGCCCCGTAATTCACCGAAATATTGTTGACTTCAAGCATGCGGCGTTCCCAAGTAAGCACTGACGACTTCAGCATTGCGCATGACATCTTGGGCTGAACCAATCGCAATCAATTTGCCATGGTTGAGCACGGCAACGCGGTCGGCCAGTGCCATCACGGCACGCATCACGTGTTCGACAAAAACAATCGTTGCACCGCGCTCGCGGATCTTGCGGATCAATTCAACCGCCTCGTTGATCTCGCCTGGCGTCAAGCCAGACAAGACCTCATCAAGCAAGACCAGTCGCGGCCTCGAAGCCAGCGCCCGCGTCAACTCCAAGAACTTGCGCTGGTGCAAATTCAGATCGTCCGGCAAGGCATTCGCCTTGTCCTGCAGGCCGGTGAATTCAAGCCAAGTCCAAGCCTCTTGGGTGGCTTGCCGGTGGTCCAGCGCCGCACCGCCAAACATGGCCACCAGAGAAACGTTTTGCAGCACCGTCATGTGCGCAAAAGGCCTTGGTATTTGGTAGGTACGGGCAATGCCGGCTTGCGCGATACGGTGCGCCGGCAGCCCCGCGAGTTGCTGACCCGAAAAGAAAATACCGCCGCCGCTAGTCGGGTAATGACCGCTCACGACATTGATGAAAGTCGACTTGCCCGAACCGTTGGGACCGAGCAGACCGAGAATTTCGCCCTCATGAACCTGCAAGCTGACCTTGTCCAGCGCCTGCACGCCTTTGAAGGCTTTGGACAGATCGCGCACATCCAAAAGAATCTTGGGATCAACCAGAGGCGCGGGCGTGCGGTGCTCAGCAGGGGCGAACGCTGACACCACTGTGTGAGCTTGCTCTTTCGCCAGCGCAGGCAAAGAAGCGGCACCTGCTGCCTGACCCTGTGTGGCGGCACGGCGCTTGACAAAGAATCCCAAGATACCGTTCGGCATGAATAAGATCACGACCACCAAAATCACGCCCACTGCAGCTTTTCCAGCCACCGGGCTGTTGCCCGCCGTGAAGAAATACAGCAAACAAGTGATCACAGTCGCGCCAACCGCCGGTCCCGCCCAGTGGCGCGTGCCGCCCAGCACACTCATGAGCACCACAGTCAATGGCACCACGATGGTGAAGGTCTCACCCGCTGTCACGTACGACACAAACAACGCATGGATGCCGCCCGCCAAACCAGCCAACGCCGATGACAAACCAAAAGCCAGCAGCTTGTAGCGAAAGGTCGGCACACCCATGACCTCGGCCACATCTTCGTCGTCGTGGATGGCGAACAAGCCAGTGCCGAGTTTCGACGACTGCACTTTGTAAGCAATCAACAGCGTCAGCACAGCTGCGGCCAAGGCCATCAGATAGATTGATGCCGAAGCTGTCGGGCCGATGGCTGGCACCGGCGTACCCCCCAGTGAAATACCGGGCCCACCATCGATGCGGGTGTTCAGCACAATCGTGCCCACCACAAAAGTAATGGCCAACGTGAGCAACGCAAACAACTCACCCCGAACCGCCTTAACCCGAAACACCACGGCCCCCAAGCCCAGCCCCAGCAACGCCGCCATCAGGGCGGCGACAGGCAGTGTCCACAAAAAAGGCCAATTCAGATTGACGGCCAGACCCGCAGAGGTATACATGCCGACGCCAAAAAAGGCACCGTGACCAAAAGAGAAGTACCCCGAATAGCCCGACAAAATATTCCAGGACAAAGCCAAGATCATCCAGTGGCAGATCAGGTAAAGGAAAGATTCGTAAAAAGCTGGCAGACCGAGCCAAGGCACGCTCGCAAGCATCGCTCCGGCAGCCAAAATGCCGATGACTGTTTTATTCATTTTTCAGATCTTCCCTGGGCGCAGCAAGAGCATCAAAATCAGCAACGAAAAAGACACGATGGGCGCCCACGAAGGCGAGGCTACGGCCATGGTGATGGCCTCGCTAACACCGATGATGACGCCTGCGATCAACGGGCCCACGGCACTGCCCAGACCACCCAGCATGACCGCCGCGAACACCACACCAACCCAAGCAAAAATCTGCGAAGGCGTCAGGGTGAAGGTCATCGCCAGACAAATACCCGCCACAGCAGCCAAGGCGGCACAAACACCCGCCAGCATCAGCGACATACCTTTTTGGTTGATACCAAAAGCAGCGGCAATTTGCCCGTCTTCGGCCATCGCCCGCAGCGCCTTGCCAAGGTCGGTGTAGCGCATGGCGGCCCAAATCCCCAAAGCAATCGTGACCGACAACACCAGAGTGACCAGTTCCGGCACCGGAATGTAGAGTGAGCCGATGGTGAATTTCATGTCGTTGTAATGCGTTTCAAGACGCCGGTAATCTGCCGTCCAGACAGCCTGAATTCCGCTTTCAATCACCACGGTGATACCGAATGTCACTAGCAGTGAATTGAAGGGTGAAATCTGAAAGCGTGCCAGCACCCACTGCATGCCGGCACCCATCAAAAAGAACAGCGGCGGCAATATCAGCAGCGTCAGCAAGGGATCCACATGCCACACCGTGGCCATGTGATAACTCAGGTAAGCCGCCAAAAATACCAGGCCAAAATGAGACAAGTTGATTTGCCGCAAAAGGCCCCAAGTCAGACCCAAACCGAGCCCGATCAACCCATACAGAGCGCCGATAAAAATCCCCGAAAGGATGGATTGCGTCAACAAATTAAAGCTCGGGAAACTCATCAGCGGCTCCTTACCGGCTTACTTGACTTGCAGCTTGACGCCAGGCGGTGCAAACTGCGGCGGGTAGACCACAGCCCACTTGCCGTTTTGCACCTGCTTGATCTTCATCAGGTCGTCGCCGTAATTGCCGGGGCCGTCAAAACGCAGACGGCCATGAATCGTGTCAACACGGTTTTTACGCAGCCAAGCAGCAATGGCTTTGTCGTCAAGGCTGTTCGCTCCGCGCACACCCGCTTCCAGAATTTGCCACGCTGAGTACGACGCGGCGGCCTGCACTTCAACGCTGGTATCAGGCAGATTCAACTTGGCAGCGCGCTCGTTGTAAATTTTGATGAACTGGGCGGCCGTCGGGTTGTTGGTGAACGGCGCATGTTCTTCAAAAATGGTCACTGCCAACGCGTTGTTACCGTCAGCCGCTTTGCTCATCGGACCTGGTGCTGGGTAAAGATGAAAGTGCAGCGGCGGCGTGTAGTCAATTTTCTTCATAGCATCGAGCAACATATTGCCTTCAAGGCCGATGTCACCCATCCAGACCAGATCAGGCTTGGCGTCTTTCACGCGTGCGGCGATAGGTCCGAAATCCCGGTTGCCAAAGTCCCATTCCAAAAACAAAACTTCGGTCAGTCCGCGTTTTTTAGCCACTTCGCGACCACCCAAGGACATGAAGTGAATTGAAGGGAACTTGCTGGTGACGATGGCTATGGTCTTGGGTGGTTTTGGCGATGCAGCAAGCGCATCAAACAGCGTGTTGGGCACCGTGGTGCCCGGATCTGCACCAATCGACCAAGCCGGAAACTGCATGTCGTACTTGGCCAATGAAGGGATTCCGAAGGTGTGGTGCACCAGTACTTTGTTGTAGCGCTGAGCCACGCCCATGGCCGACAAAATCGCACCCGTGGCGTAAGGTCCCATCAACAGGTCGACCTTGTCGGAGGTCACCAGTTGTTCATAAAGCGTGCGCGCGAGATCTGGCTTGGACTGGTCATCCTTCACCGACCACTCAACCTTGCGGCCCAGCAATCCGCCCCGTGCGTTGAGCTGCTCGACATAGATTTCGCCCACCAATTTATGGGTCATGGCGGTCGACGACAAGGGGCCCGTCAAGGCCAACGTGCTACCGATGCGCACGGGACCGGGCGCCTGCGCCTGCACCGCGCCAGCAAATGCCAGTGCTGCACCCACGGCAGTCACGGCGGACAAAGTTCTTCTGCTTATTTTCATGGTTTGTCTCCTGTTGATTGATACGTTGGACTGCTGGAAAAATGACCTAAAAAACCTCAATCGACTTGCGCGCCGGAACGCTTGACTAAATCGGCCCACTTGGTGATTTCAGACCGACCAAAGCTGGCCAACTCGTCAGGCTTCATGTTGCGCAATTCAAGACCTTGTGCGCCAAGCTTTGCGGCAACTTCCGGGCTCGCCAAAGTCTGCGCTGCGGCCTCCCGGAGGCGAACCAACACGGGGGCTGGTGTGGCGGCAGGGGCATACATCATGAACCAAGCCACCAAGTCAAAGTCAGCCACGCCTTGCTCCATCAAAGTCGGCACATCGGGCGCAGCTGCACTTCGTTTGGCACTGGACGCACCCAGCGCGCGCAGTTTGCCCGACTTGATGTGCGGCAGCACGGCTGCAGGGTGATAGAACATGAACTGCACCTGCCCGCCCATCACGTCGGTCAAAGCCAGACCACCTTCTTTGTAGGGCACGTGGACCATGTCGCCACCGACACGAGCCTTTAGCAGCTCGCCCGCCAGATGGCCTGAGGTGCCGTTGCCTGCCGACGCAAAGCTCACCTTGCTGCCAGGCTGGCTGGCCTGCGCAGCCAAGTCTTTCACCGTTTTGAACGACGAATTGGCCGCGACCACCAGCAAGGTCGGCGTGTAGCCGGTGAATGCCAAAGGCGCGAAGTCTCTCAGCGGGTCGTAGGGCAGCTTCTTGAACAAGGTAGCGTTGATCGCGTGCGTACCGACTGTGCCCATGACGATGGTGTAGCCATCTGCAGGTCCTTTGGCCACCAAGTCTGAGCCAATGACACCGCCTGCTCCCGCACGATTTTCAACCACCACGGGCTGCCCCAGTGGTTTACTCAAACCCTCTGCGATCACGCGAGAAACGATGTCAGTGGTAGTGCCTGCACCGAACGGAACAATCAGCTTGATCGGGCGCTGCGGATAGTCTTGTGCATAGACAGGCAATGCGCTCAAACCCAAAGTACTCAGAAGACCGGCTATCAATGAACGGCGGTTAGATAAGAGCGTCATGTTTTGCTTTCGTTGGCAGCCCAGCCGTTTGCGAACTCGGCGTTGTGCTGACCCAAAAGTGGTGGGGCGGTGACGTCGAGCGAACGCTCTCCGTCAAAAGAAACCGGCGAGCGCACGGTCTTGAACATGCCGGCAACGGGGTGCGGTGCCTCGACAAACAATTGCAGGTGCTGCGCTTGCGGGTCTAGTGGCACTTCGGCCGTGGTGTAGACCGGCGCATGCGGTACGTCTTCGGCCGCCAAGCGGGCGCACCAGTCAGCCCGCGTTCGCAACTTGAAGATAGCCGCCAGCACATGCATCAGTGCCTCTTGGTTCTCGATGCGGGCTTGGCGCGTCGCAAAGCGCGGGTCTTCAAAAATATCGTGGCGCTCCATCACGGTGGCCAGACCTTGCCAGAACTTAGGCGGCGAAGACATGTGCAGCGCCAGCCAAAAACCGTCGCTGCACTGCATCACATACGACTGCGAGACACTGGGCCGACTGAACGGACCCATGACTTCATCGGCCGAAAACAAATGCGTGAAGGCGTCCAAGTTGAAGTGCGTCATGGCTTCCATCATCGACACCTCGACCTTGCGACCGATGCCGGTGGCATGCCTTTCATGCAAAGCACCGAGCACGCCGTAAGCCGCATAAAACCCGGTCAGTGCATCGGCCAGCGCCGGCCCCACCACACGCGGATTGTCCGGATTGATCAGCAGCCCTAAAAATCCACTGGCCGCTTGCGCCACGGTGTCATAACTCGGACGACCGGCATAGGGACCGGTAGGCCCAAAACCGCTGATAGCGCAGTAAATCAAACGCGGGTTGATCTTTTGCAAACGCTCTTGTCCGGCACCGATCTGCTCGGCCACACCAGGCCTGAAATTCTGGATGTAGACATCGGCTTCACGGATCAAGTCGTCAAAGCGGGCCAGATCTGCCGCGTCTTTGGTGTTCAGCGTGATGCTGCGTTTGTTACGGTTGTAGGTCTGGAAATGCGGGCTGTACAACTCGCCCTTGAAGGCCCGAAACGGGTCACCCGTGACAGGCAGTTCAACCTTGACGACATCAGCGCCCAAGTCAGCCAGCAGCATTGATGCGGCAGGCCCAGTGATGAAGGTGCCGTGCTCGACCACCTTGACGTTTGCAAGAACTTTGGCCATGCAGCGCTCAGTCTGCTTTCGGCATATCGCCGGTGTATTGCAGGCTTTGCGTGGCTTGATAAGACAGCGCAAAACCAATCGGGTCTTCCAACTCTTCGTTCAGGTGCGCAATCAGACTGGCCGTGCGCGCCAGCATCGGCACGCCCTTGAGTGCATTGACCGGAAACCCGACGCCCAGCAACACGGCCGGAATTGCGCCGGAGACATTCAGTTTGAGCTCCTTACCAAGCACCTCAGGAATAACGGACTCGACAATTTTTGCGATCTCTACATAACGCTGTCCCGCACCTGCGGCGGCCGAGACTTCAAAGAGCCGGCCGACACGCGGATCGCGCTGCTTGTGCTCGGGATGACCGTAACCGGCGATCGGCAACTTGCGCGCGCGCAAATCAGCCACCACCACGCGTGCAGCAGCATGCAAATCACCCGCGTGTTTTTCGGCTTCTTTTTCAATTGCCAAATACAAGCGGCCCGCTGTTTCAGAGGCCCCCAAAATCACCGAGCCAGAGCCCAAAAGGCCCGCCGCCACAGCGCCTTGCATGGCGTCCGGCGCTGCAGCCAGCGTCATGCGAGCCGCCTGTACGCTGGGCACCAAACCGTGCTCTGCAATCGCCACCAAGGTGGCATTCAGCACCGCACTGGTGGCCGCGTCAGCGCGCCGACCCGTGACCAACAAGAAAAAATAATCACCAAAGTTAATGTGCCCGATCAGGTCGCGGGACAAGTCCGCACCGCGAACCACAATCGTGTCTTCGTTCGAGGTACAGATGGCGGAACGGGGCTGAGTAGCCTTGCCAATTTTCAAAATGAAACTCCTGTGACGGGGAAAAAAATACGAACTTCGCTCAGACCGAAGGCACGAGCCTGAAGTCGTAATGCGCGGTGTGAAAAGGCTTGTCCATGGCGCGACCATCCGGGGCCGTGCCGGCTGGATGCGCCTTGAAGTCAACGATCAGGCTGTTGCGCACACCGAACACGGCGTCTGAATCGAGGTACGGGCTGTCAGACACAAACAGATGGGTGATCAAGCGCTCATGACCGGGCGCGCTGAGCATGGTGTGCATATGGCCGGGACGGTTCGGGTGACGCCCCATGCGACGCAACATGCCGCCGACCGGTCCGTCGTCAGGCACCGGGTAATACGCCGGCTTGATCGACCAGAAGCTGTAGTTGCCATCCGCATCTGTGTGAAAGCGGGCGCGCAGAGCCATCGGCGCGTCCGGGCCTTTTTGCAAGTCATAAAAGCCATCGCCATCGCCAGACCAAACGTCAAAGGTGCAGCCGGCAATCGGCTGGCCAGAGGTGTCGGTGACACGGCCGTGGTAGTAGGCCGGTGTGCCTGAGCTGACGCCGGTGATGTCAGATCCCAAAGCCAGCTCGGGAGCGCCCTCCCAGAAAAACGGGCCGAGCACCGTGGCTTCAGTGGCCACCAGCGGTGTCGGCTTGGACTTCAACGCTGCGGCAGCACCCTTGGCTTGCTCAATCCCCACCACCGCCATGGACACGCCCAGCGTGTCAGACAGCAAAATGAACTCTTGGCGTTTGTCATCGCACATCTGACCCGTTGCCGTCAGAAATTCGATGGTGGCCATCCATTCATCCGGGGTCAGTTGCACCTCTTGTACAAAGGCGTGAACGTGCTTCACGAGAGAGGTCATGACCTGCTTGAACCGCGGGTCCTTGCTTTCGCTCATACGCTCAATCACTGCTTGTGCGATGTCTTTGACTTCAAGTTCAGCCATGCTTTGTCTCCGTTTATTAATCGCCTCCTTGAGAGGCGTATCCACTTCATATCTCTTACAGTTTAGGCAGTCGCGCTCACCACTGGAAGTGATTAATTTTCACCGTTATGATCGATATCATCGATGAATAATTCGACCTGAAACCGAGGGTTTTCCCATGGAACTTCGCCATGTTCGTTACTTTGACGCGATCGCCGAAACACTGAACTTCACACGTGCCGCTGAGCGATTGCACGTCACGCAATCGACGCTCTCGCATCAGATTCGGCAACTTGAAGAAGAGGTCGGTGTGCAGCTGTTTGACCGCAGCTCCAAAAAAGTCCGCATGACAGAGGCTGGAGAAATATTGCGTAGCCATATGACCCCAGCGCTAGAGCACATTGACCGGGGACTGCAGGCGCTGCGTGCGGACACCCAAACCTCGACCGGCCACATCCGCTTGGGCACCACGCCCAGCTTCAACGCCCGGATGGCACCGCTGTGTGTGAGCACCTTGCTGCAGCATTACCCCGGGGTTCAGGTCACCGTGGAGGAGTTGGGAGCTAGCATGATTGCCAAGCGCCTGGTTTCGGGTCATTTGGACATCGGTGTCTCTTACCGGCCGGACAACCGGCCTGAGCTTTGGTTTGAGCCGCTGTACAACGAGCAATTGCGACTGGTGGTAGCGGCGAACCATCCCTTGGCCAAACGCAAGCGCGTGCGAATGGTCGAACTGCATCATCTGCGCATGGTGCTGCTGCCACGCCAATTTTTCACGCGGCAGTTGCTGGAAGACTGTTTTGAAGCGGCGGGCAGCAGGCCACATGTGGTGGCTGAGCTCAACACGATTGCGCCCAGCATCGAGTTGATTCGCCGAACTGACCTTGCAGGCATCATCACTGAAACCGCCATCTCGCCTGCGGACGATATACGCATCGTGCCGCTGCAAGACCCAACACCGGTGCGCACACCTGGCATGCTCTGGAACAAGGGCGGCAACCGCTCGCCCATGCTCAAACATTTCACAGACATCATTCGGCGGGCCGCAGGCCCGGCCGAATGACGCGAAGCATCAGAGAACGCTGCAGGCTTGCTCAAAGCTCAGCCGTGGATTGCGGTCAAACAGCTTGCTGTTGTCGCCATAACCGAGGTTGATCAAGAAATTAGCTTGCAAGCGTCCATCAGGGAAAAATTCGGCATTGACTTTGGCCAGATCAACACCGCTCATCGGGCCGCAGTCAAGACCCACAGCGCGCGCTGCAATCATGAAATAAGCACCACCCAAGGTGCTGTTGCGATTGGCAGTACCGTCAGCCAAAGGCTTATTGCCTTCAAACATTTCCTTGGCACCTGGGTTGTGCCAGACCACGGGCATGTGCTCGTAAAAACGCGTGTCAGTGGCGACAATAACAGTCACCGGAGCGGTCTTGGTTTTGTCGACGTTGCCGGGTGACAGTGCAGGAATCAGGCGCGCCCGCGACTCTGGCGTGTTCAAGAAAACGTAGCGGGTCGGCTGCGTGTTCATGGAAGTAGCGCCCATCTTGGCGATGTCATAGACCTGCTGCAGCAGCTCTGCAGACACTGGCTTGTCAATGAAGCCGTTGGCCGTGCGGGCTTTGAAAAAAAGTTGGTCGAGGCAGGCGTCGGAAATTCGCATGAAAAAGTTCTCTGGTGAGTTGATGAAGGAACCGAGCTTAAAGGATTGTTGGCGTGTTAATCGACCTTGATGCTCAACTCGCGGGTCAGCTTGGTCCAGCGATCAACATCGCGCTTGACCAAGGCCCGCGTGTCACTGGCACTCAGCGCCAGCGGCCGCCCGCCGGCCTTGCGAAAAATGTCGATCACATCGGGGGCAGCAATGACCTTGGCCAATTCACCGCGCAAGCGTGTGGCGACATCAGCAGGAGTTTTAGCTGGAATGAAAAGACCAAACCAAGATTCAAGTTCAAGTGCAGCCACACCGGATTCATTCAGGGTTGGAACGTCCGGGTGACCCGCCAAACGGGCGCTGCCAGAGACCGCCAGCGGCTTCACATTGCCGGCGTCAACCTGCACACGGGCGGTCGGTGACAAGTCAAAAAACACATCGACACGGCCGCCCAGCAAGTCTTGGTAAGCCGCCTGCGCACCACGATAAGGCACATGCACCAACTCTACGCCAGCGAGGTGCCAAAGTGCGGCGGCCAAGACATGTTGACCACTGCCATTGCCCGCCGAAGCATACGTCAGCTTGCCAGGGTTGGTCTTGGCATGCGCGACCAAGTCTTTCAGGGAGTTGAAGGGCAAATCTTTGCGTGCCATCAAGGTATAACTGTAGGCCACAGCCAAACCCACCGGCTCGAAATCACGCAGGCTGTCGTAGGGTAAATTACTATACAAACCCGGATTGATGGCGAGGTTGGAGACCGATCCGACCAGCAGCGTGTACCCATCGGGCGGCGCTTTGGCCACCGCGTCGGTGCCAATCAAAGTGCCCGAGCCGGGTCGGTTTTCGACCACCACCGCTTGCGTCAGCTGCTTGCTCAGTCGGTCAGCCAACAGACGGCCGACAAAGTCAAAGCCACCACCGGGCGGCTGCGGCACTACCACCTTCAAAGGTTTGTTCGGGAACACTTGCGCGGCTGCAGGAAAAGCGGCCAAAGTGCTCAAAGCCAAAACCGCCAGCAGTGTGCGTCTGACGCGGTCATTCAAGGTCGAGAGGTTCATGTCTTTGTCTCCGGTTTATTTTTGATAACGACACGATGCGTGAAAGGCTCAGCGCTCAAGGGCTCCGCCAGCCAACCAGCGAGCGCCGCGCTGATACAGCTCTTGCACCACTGGCCCCTTCAACATCGGCATGTCGAGCTTGACGGTGTAGCCAATCCGCGTCTGGATGTACGCGAGGTGTCGGTAGCCTTCCGGGAAGCCGGCCAAAGCCTCTTGGTCCAAGGTCAAGGTCGCAGATGAATCGACCGGGTCAATGCGGTCTTTTTCGTAAATCGGCTGTCGGTGCAGCAGCTTCCACTGGCCCTCGTGACGCTCCACAAAGTCATAGAACCGACCGGTACAAACCACATCGCACAACACCGGTCCATGCGCGCCCTCAACCATGCCGCGCTGAGAAATCGTCATTTTGGTTTGCGCAATAGCGCGGTCACCCGCCACTTCGACGGCCGAACCGCCCAAAAAATGCAGGATGCTGACACCCTTGCTCCAGCCCTCTTGCGTGACCCGGATGAACTCCTGAAACGAGCCCTGAAACCAAGTCGCCATCATGACGCCCTCGGGATGCCAGACCGTCGCAAAACGCGCCCAGTCACCGGCATCGCGCCAGAGCGCCCAGCGCTCCACCATCTGGCGTATTTCTAACTCGCTCTGCATGTCATCTGTCATTCAAGTCTCCAATTTTAAAAATAGTTTTCCGTCGCCAATAGATACTATGTCGGCACGGCGTAGTCGACTTGGTGTCTAGCGATGCGCAGGTCAGCCAACTCACGCTTGACGCGCTGATGTTCAGGGTGAACGGCATAACCGTCCAGCGCCGCCTGACTTTCAAATTCAGAATAAAGAACTACATCGCAGGCGTAGTCAATACAACTTGAATCGACGCCAATTTCGATATGCAGCAAACCGGGTATGCGCCCACGCAGGGATTCAAAGCTGCGCTGCAGCTGCGCGATACCGTCGCGTTTTTCCACCGGGGTCTCACCGCGAATGTTCCACATGACGATGTGTTTGATCACAAAATTCTCCAGGCTCAAGACACTCAAGCTGCGGGTGGAAAGCCGACGCGTTGCGGCCACAAATTGACAAATGCGTGGGTTTTCCGTGTTGCATACAAGCCCGCCAAGTTGAAGGGCTCACTGGCCAACCAAGCATCGGCCGCCGAGCGCGATGCAAAGTCGATAGCCAACAAACTGCCCACCATGGTCTGGCCGTCGTCGGCCAACATCGGGCCGGCAAAGGCGATGCGATCTGCCATCGCCGCGAGGTAAATTTTGTGTTCAGGTCGAACGCGCTGCCGCAGCGCGGCTGCGTCAGGTTTATCGAGCAAATGAAAGATATAAATCATGGGGCCTGCGTTTCATGCGTTGGCTGGTTTTCCATGAATATAGTGGGCCTGCGTCCAATCTAAAAGCAAGCTGACGCAAATGACTTTTTCATGCGGTGGAACAAAGCCCTGCAAGCTGCGCCACAATGCAGGCCAAACACCGAGGGGCGGTGACACTGGAGACACAGCGTGGACCGCTGGACTGAAATAGAACTTTTTGTGCAGGTCGCCGAAACTGGCAGCCTGAGCCGTGCGGCTGAGTCACTGGATTTATCCAACGCAGCAGCCAGCCGGCATTTGTCAGCACTTGAAGAACGGCTAGGCGCGCGGCTGGTTGAGCGCAACACGCGCAGGCTTTATCTGACCGACACCGGCCAAGAATTTTTCAGGCGTGCCAAAACAATACTGTCAGAACTGAAGGATGCAGAGTCCGCTGTCAACGCCACCGCGCTAGACCCCAGCGGCGTGCTGCGCATCACGGCATCCCTGTCGTTTTCAGTTCACCATGTGGCGCCGCTGTTGCGTGAATACACGCAGCGCTACCCCAAAGTGCAGGTGCATGTGGAGTCGGCGAATCGCTACCTCGACATCATCGACAACAACATTGATGTAGCCATACGCACCCGCGAGTCGGAACCGGATTCCAACATCACCATCCGGCGCGTGGCCGAGACCCGCCGCATCATGGCCGCCTCGCCGCGTTATCTATCGCAGCATGGTTTTCCCAAGTCGCTTGACGATTTGCATCAACACAAAATGCTGATGTACACCCACGCCAACAACCCGAACGAGTTGCGATTTACACGCGACAAAGAGATCTCAACGGTGACGGTCAAGGGACTGCTGGAGTCGAACGACGGTCAAATTTTGCGGGCTGCCGCGCTCGACGGCATGGGCATTTTGGTGCAACCCACCTACATTCTTTATGAAGACATCGTCGCCGGCAGACTGGTACCTGTACTCGATGACTGGGACTTGCCGCGCCTGAACATCAACTTAGCCTACCCGAGCCGCAAGCACCTGTCTGCCAAAGTGCGCACCTTCATCGACTTCATGGTGGAGCACTTTGACAAGATGGACTACGAACGCAAGTGGACTGGCCGCTTTTCAGTTTGAGGCTTCAGTCCGGGCGACGGCCATCAAAGGCGTTTTGCAGCAACTGCCGAATCGCCACACGCTCTAGCGGCCGTGGATTTTGGTATTGATTCTGTAGCGCGATGTCGCAAGCCTTGTCGAGGTCAGACTCTTGCATGCCAAGCGCTTTCAAAGAAACTGCTGCACCGTTGTCTTGTGCCAAATCGAAGACCGCTGCCGCTGCGCTGCGTCCCACTTGTGACGCACTGTTCAAAGCATCCGCTATGACCGCCATCGCCTGCTGCGCATGGGATGCGTTGTAGGCCAGCGCGTGCGGCAACACTGCAGTATGGGTTTCAGCATGCGGCATATTGAAGGTGCCGCCCAGCGTATGGCACAGCTTGTGGTGCAAGGCCATGCCAACGTTGTTCATCACCAAACCGCACAACCAAGCGCCGTACAGGGCATCGCTGCGAGCGGCAAGATTGGCGGATGACTGGCGAATCACCGGCAGCGAACGGGCCAGAGCGGCAATGCCTTCGCGGGCCATCAGGTCCATCACCGGGTTGCTGTCGATGCCGTACAGCCCTTCGGCTGCATGCGCAATCGCGTTGATGCCGCTGGTC
>JBEDKR010000010.1:0-15173 GCA_041172005.1 Pseudomonadota bacterium | reverse complement strand
TGACATTTATAAAAAAAAGGTGGAACTACTTACTGGCTGTACTTTTTTCATAATTATTGGCTATTTGGGTAATATATCTCAGCAATTATATTATTTGTAACAGCGCAGAGGATAGCTCTTCTGAGCTAACACCTTGGAGTAGCGCTAGCTTGTCTTGGAGTCCTGATAGGGCTTGAGTGCCTTGCGTTTGCAATTGTGCAATGGCTGCCGCGGCTTCCCGCGGTGACTCAAAGCTCAGACTTTGTAACAGCAAACGACCCCGCGCGTCGACCAGTTTGAAGTAGAAAAGCCCGTCTTTTTCACGGTATTGCTTGAGTGTCGGCAAGTTGGCTTTGGTCGGCTTGACGCTGCGGGCTTCAGTGCTGCTGCGAAGATTGCGCAGGCCGACGTTTTGACGCAACGTTTCCATGAAGGGGGTCGCCAGACGCCGCGCCTTGACCGCACCGGCTTGCAAGATGTCTTCTAGCTTGCCAGGATCGTTGATCAGCGCTTCGTAGCTGTCACGCATCGGTGCGATTTCGCGGTCGATGCGCTCAAAAAGCATTTTCTTGGCATCGCCCCAAGCGATGCCTTCAGCGTAGGCATTGCGCAAGGCGGCCGTTTCTTCGGTACTGGCAAAGGCTTGGTAAATCTCGAACAAGGCCGAGCCTTCGCAAGTCTTGGCTTCGCCAGGGGCTTTGGAGTCGGTGACGATGCCTGCGATTTGCTTGCGCAGCTGCTCACGCGGCGCAAACAGCGCAATCGTGTTGTCATAGCTCTTGCTCATCTTGCGGCCGTCCAGACCCGGCAGCGTGGCCACCGAGGCTTCGATCAAGGCTTCGGGCAAGACCAAGTGCTCGCCATACAGATGGTTGAAGCTCTGGGCAATGTCTCTGGCCATTTCAATGTGCTGAATCTGGTCACGCCCAACCGGCACCTTGTGCGCCTTGAACAACAAAATATCAGCGGCCATCAGCACCGGGTACATGAAGAGGCCGGCGGTGACATCGGTGTCGGCGTCGTGGCCGCTGGCCGTATTTTTGTCGACCGAGGCTTTGTAAGCGTGGGCGCGGTTCAGCACGCCTTTGCCGGTGACACAGGTCAGCAGCCAGCAGAGTTCAGGGATTTCAGGGATGTCGGACTGGCGATAAAACGTTACCCGTTCTGGGTCGAGCCCTGCAGCCAGCCAAGTGGCGGCGATTTCAAGCGTGGAGCGTTGGATACGTGCAGGCTCGCCGACTTTGATGAGGGCGTGGTAGTCGGCCAAGAAGTAAAAACTCTCAGCACCGGGCGCCAAGCTGGCCCTGACGGCTGGGCGAATGGCGCCCACGTAGTTGCCCAGATGGGGCGTGCCCGAAGTGGTGATGCCGGTCAGGACGCGCAGTGGACTCATGAGAACTCAGACTTCAAAAAAGATGCAAGGATTGCGAAAAAGGAATGCCGGAGCTTGGGCTGAGGAGGAGCCTTCAGCGCAGTAAAAAAACCAGCGGTGCCAGCAGGGTTTGCAGTGTGCTGAAGGTGAAGGCCATCAGCGGCTGCATCCAGAATGAGCTGATCACGCCTGTGAGCACCAAGCCCATGACAATAAAGAAACCCCAGGGCTCAACGCGCGACACCAAGTGGGCTTGTCGCCATGGCAGCAGGCCAACCAAAATTCGGCCACCGTCGAGAGGCGGTAGCGGGAACAGATTGAAGACGAACATGACGACGTTCACCAGCATGCCGGCACGGCACATTTCCAGAATAAAGCGCTCTGTGATGCCTGCGTTGGTTGCCATGTAAAACACAGCGCCCCACAGCAAGGCTTGAATAAAATTAGCACCGGGGCCTGCCAGCGCGACCCACACCATGTGTTGCTTGGGCTTGCGCAGATTGCCGAACCGCACCGGTACTGGCTTGGCGTAACCGAACAAAAAAGTCCCTGACGTGGCGATGTAAAGCATCAGCGGCATCACGATGGTGCCGATCGGGTCGATGTGCTTGATCGGGTTCAGCGTCACCCGACCCAGCGACCAAGCGGTGTTGTCACCGAAGTAGCGGGCCACATAGCCGTGGGCCGCCTCGTGCACCGTGATGGCGAAAACCACTGGAATCGCATAAATCGAGATGGTCTGAATGATGTTGGCAAAGTCCATGGCACGATTGTCTCAGACGATGCGCTGGTTTACAGGCCGAGCACGGCCAAGTCCCCGCGGCCTTGGCGCACGATGACAGCGTCACCGCCGTCGTTCATGGCGGTCAGGTCGATCACGGTGGTGGCTTCAAGCGGGCAGGCGCCAGCGTCGACCACGGCGGCCAGTTCATGCTCAAACTGGCGCCTGATCTCTTCGGCGTCATTCAGGGGCTCGGTCTCGCCGCGCGGAATCAGTGTTGTCGCCAGCAGTGGCGAGCCGTGCAGTTCAAGCAGGGCTTGCAAGGTTTTGTGGTCGGGCACGCGCAGACCGATGGTTTTCCGTGATGGGTGGCTGAGTCGGCGCGGCACTTCTTTGCTGGCTTCCAAAATGAAGGTGTAGGGGCCGGGCGTGGCAGCCTTGATCAGCCGGAACTGCTTGTTGTCAACGCGCGCGTAATTGGCCAGCTCACTCAGGTCGCGGCAGAGAATGGTCAGGTGGTGCTTGTCGTCCACCCCGCGAATGCGGCGCAAGCTGTCGGCGGCGGCTTTGTCGTCTAAGTGGCAGACCAGCGCGTAGCTGGAGTCAGTCGGTACGGCCGCCACACCGCCGCGCGCCAGCAGCGCAACGGCCTGCTTGAGGAGGCGTGGTTGTGGGTTGTCAGGATGAATTTCAAAATATTGGGCCATGCGGTGATTGTCTCAGGCGCCCGCAGCTCAGCTTGGGGCTCAGCTCAGGATTCGACCGGCTGCAGCTTGACCTGTTTCAGGGCTTGGCTTTCGCGCGCCGTCAGCCAAGCGCCAAGTGCACCGCACAGCGCGATCATGCCGATGCCGATCATCGACCAGCCATCGGGCACATGGGAAAAAGCCAGCCAGCCACCCAACATGGCGAAGCCGATCTGGGTGTAGAAAAATGGTGTCAGGTTGGAGGCTGTGGTGCGCGTGTAAGCCAAGATCAGCAAAAAGTGGCCGACGGTGGCTGCCAGTCCCATCAACATCAAGGCGGCCCACAACCACCACGACGGCAGGGCAGTCCAGACAAAGGGCAGTGCCAGTGAAGCGGCCAAGGCACCGACCCAGCCGGTATAAAAATGCATGGTGATGGGGTCTTCGGTGCGGGCCAGTTTGCTGGTGAGCACCTGAAACCATGAATTGGTGACCACCACCACCAATGGAAAAAGCGCGGACCAGCCAAAGTGCGCACTGCCCGGCCGAATGATGATGAGCGTGCCGATAAAACCGCCCGCAATCAGCGACCAGCGCAGCCGCGAAACACTTTCACCCAGCGCGGTTGCGGCCAGCAAGGTGATGGCCAGCGGAACGATGCCAACGATCGAGGTGAACTCGGCCACCGGCATGTGTTTGAGGCTCAAAAAAGCAAACAAACTGCTGGTCAGCAACAGCAAACCGCGCAGCAGCTGAAATTTCGGATGGGCCGTTCGCAAAGAGCGCCAACCGCGGGTTGGCAAGACCACGGCCGTGGTGGCCACGGCCTGAAAGAAATAGCGAAACCACAGCGCCATCAACAAAGGCACGCTGGCGCTGATGGCTTTGGTGGTGGTGTCTAGGGTGGCGAAACAAGCCATCGCTGAGATGACCAGCGCGATACCCCAAACAGCCGAAGGCGTACGAATCACTGAATGCGGTCTTCCAGTAAGGACCAGACAGGCGTCAGTTGGCCCGGCAAAAAGGGCAGGGTGCCGAGGTCGATACGGCTTTCGTCGGGGCTGTGGAAGTCACTGCCGCGTGACGCTGCCAAGCCATGCTCTTGGGCCGTCTCTGCATACTTCACAGCCTCTTGCACGGTGTGGCTGCCGGTCACGACTTCAACGGCCAAGCCGCCATGGGCTTTAAATTCTGTGAAGAGCGCGTACTCTTCATTGGGTGTGAATTTGTAGCGGGCCGGGTGTGCGATGACCGCAATTCCGCGCGCTTGGGTGATCCAGGTCACGGCATTTTGCAGCGTTGCCCAGCGGTGTGGCACATAGCCGGGTTTGCCTTCGGTGAGGTATTTACGAAAGACCTCGGCGGTTTCTTTGCAAACACCGGACTCAACCAGAAAGCGCGCAAAGTGCGTGCGTGAAATGAGTTCGGGATTGCCAACAAATTTCAAGGCGCCTTCATAAGCGCCTTGGATGCCGACCTTGGCCAAACCGTCGGACATCTCCATCGCGCGTTCGCGCCTACCACCACGGGTGTTGTGTAAACCTTGCTTCAAAGCTGCGTCATCTGGGTCAAAACCCAGTCCAACGATGTGCACGGTTTCGCCCGCAAAGGTGACTGAGATTTCAGTGCCGGTCAGGTAGTGCATGCCTTGCGCTTTAGCGGCTGCTGCGGCTCGGTGCTGACCGCCGACTTCGTCGTGGTCGGTTAAAGCCCAGAGCTCAACGCCGTTGAGCTTGGCGCGCTCGGCCAGCGCTTCAGGGGTGAGCGTGCCGTCAGAGACGATAGAGTGGCAATGCAAGTCCGCATTGAGGATGTTTTTTGAGATCACGTTTTTATTCTAGGCTTATTGGTCACTTCAGGCACATCCGTGCGCGTCATAGCTCAGCGCCTTCGACCAAGAAACGCACCCGCCGCACGCCTTGCCATTCGTCGGCATCCAAGCGAAACGCCAGCGTCACCCTGGCCGGCAGCGACTCAGTGCGGCCGAACCAGATGCCGTCGACAGGCTGACCGTGATGTTTGAGTTTGAGTGCGAGGTGTTTTTCACCGACCAGCCGCTGCGACACCACTTCGAGTTCTTCGCTGAAGGTGGGCGCGGCAAAACCTTGTCCCCAAACGGCCGTGTGCAATGTGTCGACGACGTCTGTGCGCCGGTACTCAGGTGCCAGCGGGCCATCGGTGTCGAGTCGGCGTGTGAGTGTGCCGGCGTCCAGCCATTCATGGGCGACTTCTTGCAAGGCTTGCTCAAAGATGTCGAAATTTTCTTCGTCGATGGTGCAGCCGGCCGCCATGGCATGACCGCCAAAACGCAGCAGCACACCCGGATGGCGTTTGGCTACCAAGTCCAAGGCGTCGCGCAAGTGAAAACCGGGTATTGAACGGCCTGAACCTTTGAGTTCGTGTTCTTTGCCGGGGGCTTGGCTGGCCGCAAAGACAAAGGTCGGGCGGTGCATTTTGTCTTTGATGCGCGAGGCCACGATGCCGACCACGCCTTCATGAAAATCAGGGTCAAAAATTGCGATCGCTGGTGGCGGCGCTTCGTCTTCGTCAATCATGGCGTCCGCCGCCAGCTCGGCCTGCTCGCGCATACCGGCTTCAATGTCTCGGCGCTCACGGTTGATGGCGTCGAGCATTTTGGCGAGCTCTTCGCCGCGGCCTAAGTCGTCCGTCAGCAGGCATTCAATGCCCAGCGTCATGTCGGACAGGCGTCCGGCCGCATTGATGCGCGGGCCGAGTGCAAAGCCGAAGTCAAAAGCCGTGGCGACGTTGGCTTGTCGGCCAGCCGCCACAAATAAACCTTTGACGCCGGCTTGCAGCGCACCGGCACGAATGCGCTTGAGGCCTTGCGCCACGAGTCGGCGATTGTTCGGGTCGAGCTTCACCACGTCAGCCACGGTGCCGAGGGCCACCAGCGGCAGCAGAGCGTCGAGTTTGGGTTGGCTGGCGGCGTCAAACACACCGCGCTGGCGCAGCTCGGCGCGCAGTGCGAGCAGCACATAAAACATCACGCCTACGCCGGCGATGGACTTGCTCTCAAACGTGCAAGCGGGCTGGTTCGGGTTGACGATGACGTCGGCGTCGGGCAGCACGATCTCACCGTCCAGCAGCGCTGGCAGGTGGTGGTCAGTCACCAGCACTTGCATGCCCAGCGCCTTGGCCCGCGCCACGCCTTCAAGGCTGGCGATGCCGTTGTCAACGGTCACCAACAGGTCAGCGCCTGCGGCCTTGACGCGCTCAGAGATCGCCGCTGTCAAGCCATAACCGTCGACCACGCGGTCGGGCACCAAGTAACTCACATTGGAAAAATTCAGCGGCGCACCGAGCAGCCGAAGGCCACGCACGCCGACAGCGCAAGCGGTCGCGCCGTCGCAGTCGTAGTCGGCGACGATGCAAATCTTGCGACCCGCCGCCATGGTATCGGCCAGCAGCACAGCGGCTTCGGCAGCGCCGTGCAGCGCACTGGGCGGCAGCAGCCGAGCCAAACCGTCGTCGAGTTCATCCGGGCTGAGCACGCCGCGTGCGGCATACAACTGCGCCAGCAGCGGGTGCACGCCGGCTTGTTGCAGCGCCCAAACGCTGCGCGGTGGCGCATCTCTGACAGTGATTTTCATAAGGTCTCCAGCAGGCCCAGCAAGGGCTTGGGTTTCAGTAATTGCTTGACGCGGAGCAGCAGGCTGCGGGGCGCGCTTTCGAATGTTTTGGCAGTGCGTTCGCCGCACAGCGTTAAGCGAACGACTTCGCCTGCAGATTGGCGGGTCAGAAGTTCTTTTGCTTCAACGGCGTCAAGCGCGCCCCAAGCGGCAGCGTAGGCTTGCCAGTCATCGCGCAGGACGGCGTCGGCCAGCGTGCGGGGAGCGCTGAGTAGCTGCTGATCTGGTGTGTGTTGTTCAGGTAAATCGCCGGTGCCGCTGAACCAGATCGAGTTGACAGGCAGTTGCCGCTGGCTGCTGCGCACGTCGTTGATCGGGTGCGTGTAGAGCAGCATCTGCATTTCGTTTTGCAGACGGCGCAGCGTTTTCCCGCTGCTGCCAGCGGGCAACCACGGGTTGACGCTGCGGCCCAACACGCGGTCCAGCGAGGCGGTCGGCAAGTTCTTGAAGACCTCACCATCTGCCAGCCAGCGCTGCGGCGCAAGGTAATGCAGGCGAATACCGTCAGCGTCGAAATACACCTGCATGGCGGCCATCAGGGCGCGTGAATCGGCTTCGCTCAGCGCCAAGTCGTTGGGGTCGGTCAGAGTGGCTTGCTCGTGGCCCATCAGCCAGTGGCAGGGCGTCACATAGGCCCAGTGGCGGGCGCGTGTGTCGTTGCTGGGTTCGCTGTGCTCACGTTCCCAAGCGGCCCAAGGAATCAGGCCATCCAGTAGCTTCTCGCCTGTCAGTCCGTGAAGCTGGGCCAGCGCCCGCTCATGGGGCGGTGACATCGACAGCGCGTCGCAACTGTCTGTGTGCAGCAGTTGCATACCTTGCAGCAGCTTGGCGAAGTGGCGGGTCTGGGCCGCTGTCAGCGCCTTCAGCGTGGCCAGCCAGCTGGCATCAGCGCAGTACGCAAAGGGCAGCAGCAGATGCGGTACTTTCGTTACGGGCAACACGGCGGCCGAAATGCTGGTCGGGGAAATGGTAGACATGTCGCTATTGTCCGGGATGCCACAATCACTCGCATGCAGATTCCCTATGAGTTGATATTAGGCTGGCGTTACACGCGCGCTGGCCGATCCACGCGGCGTAACGGCTTCATCTCCTTTATTTCCGGCGTCTCCATGCTGGGCATTGCGCTCGGTGTGGCGGCGCTCATCATCGTGCTCAGCGTCATGAACGGCTTCCAAAAAGAAGTCCGCGACCGCATGCTGGGTGTTATTTCTCACATCGAAGTGTTTGCCCCGGGCGGCGCGGCCTTGCCCGACTTGGCGACAACCTTGGCCGAAGTCCGCCAAAACCCGCAGGTCATTGGTGCAGCTCCTTTTATTGCGACGCAAGCGCTGCTGGCGCGCGGTGAAGACATGAAGGGCGCGCTGGTGCGCGGCATTGACCCGGCGCTAGAGGGCGGCGTCACTGACTTGGCGCTGCAGCTCAAAGACAGCGTATTTCCGCGCTTGGTGAGCGGTGAATTTGGCGTGGTGCTGGGTGCCGAACTAGCGCGGGCTATGGGCGTGCGTCAGGGTGACAGCGTCACCTTGATCGCCCCGAGCGGGCAGGTGACGCCGGCGGGCGTGGTGCCCAGGCTCAAGCAGATGACGGTGGTCGGCACGTTTGACTCCGGGCATTTTGAATACGACTCAGCGCTGGTGCTGATGCACCAAGACGACGCGGCTCGAATTTTCCGGCTGGAAGGCCCGACCGGCATCCGCATCAAGTTGCGTGATCTGCACCAAGCCCGTGAAGTGGCCCAGCAACTGGCCGGCTCACTCAGCGGCAACTTATTGATACGCGACTGGACGCGCCAAAACCGCACTTGGTTTGCCGCCGTTCAGCTTGAAAAACGCATGATGTTCATCATCCTCACGCTGATCGTGGCGGTGGCGGCTTTCAACTTGGTCAGCACGCTGGTGATGACCGTCACCGACAAGCGCGCTGACATAGCCATCTTGCGCACACTAGGCGCCAGCCCGAAAAGCATCATGGGCATTTTCATGGTGCAGGGCGCCATGGTCGGTGTGATTGGCACGCTGTCAGGCCTGCTGCTGGGGCTGGGTGTGGCCTTCAATATTGATGTGATCGTGCCGGCGCTGGAGCGTCTGTTGAACGCCAGTTTTTTACCGCGTGACATCTACCTCATCAGCCGCATGCCGAGTGAGCCGATGTACGCCGACATCATGCCGATTGCTGTGATTTCACTGGTGTTGTCCTTCTTGGCCACGATTTATCCGAGCTGGCGCGCCAGTCGTGTCAACCCGGCGGAGGCCTTGCGTTATGAGTGACATCAACACAGAAGTGGTCTTGAGCGCCAAGGCCTTGACCAAACGATTTCAAGAAGGCCCGCTTGACGTGACGGTGCTGCGCGGCGTCGACCTGCAGGTGCATCGCGGTGAAACGCTGGCCATCGTCGGTGCGTCGGGTTCGGGCAAAAGCACACTGCTGCACATGATGGGCGGGCTGGACGCGCCGACCAGCGGGTCGGTGCGTCTCAAGGGTCAAGATTTGGCTACGCTGTCGGCCACTGCGCAAGGCCGCTTGAGGAATCAGCAGCTGGGTTTTGTCTACCAGTTTCACCACTTGTTGCCGGAGTTCAGCGCTCTCGACAACGTCGCCATGCCTTTGTGGATTCGCCGGCACACCCGAGAAGACGCCGGCAAAATCGCGGCAGCCATGTTGGCCTCAGTCGGCCTAGAAAACCGCTTGCACCACAGGCCATCGGAGTTGTCGGGTGGCGAACGCCAGCGTGTTGCGATTGCCCGTGCATTGGTGACGCGGCCAGCCTGTGTGCTGGCCGATGAGCCGACCGGCAACCTAGATCGCAGCACGGCCGATGGCGTTTTCGAGCTGATGCTGCAACTGGCCCGCGACAACGGGACCGCCTTTGTCGTGGTGACCCATGACGAAACGCTGGCGGCGCGTTGCGGCCGCCAGCTGCGGCTGGTGCTTGGGCAGCTGACGTAAGGTCAGCTGCTTTGCTCAAGCGCTTAGTCAGTTTGCTTTGGCGCCTGAGTCTTTCACCAGCTTGGTCCAGAGCTTGGCGTCTTCTTTCAAGAATGCTGCAAATTCTTCTGGCGACTTGGACAGCGCGACTTCAGTGGCTTCACGCGCTAGCGCGGCTTTGGGGCCGTCTGCATTCATGGCGATTTGCGTCGCGGCATGCAATTTTTTGATGATGTCTGGCGGCGTGCCTGCGGGTGCAAAGAGGCCGTACCAAAAGCTAAAGTTGAATTGCGGATAACCAAGTTCGGCCATGCCCGGAATGTCAGGTGCAAACGGTGAGCGCTTGGGTGTGCTGACGGCTAGCCCTTTGATTCGCTCTGCTTTGACGAAAGGCAGCACCGCTGGCGGTGTGCCAAAAATCAACTGCACTTGACCGGCTATCACCGATTGCGACGCTTGCGAACCGCCCGGGTAGGGGATGTGCTGGATGTCAATGCCAACTGTGCGCGCAAAGTGAACGCCGCCCAAGTGAGGTGCCGAGCCGTTACCGGAGGAGGCGAAGTTCAATTTGCCGGGCGATTTTTTGGCCGCAGCGATCAGATCAGCGACCGAATTGATGCCGAGGCCAGAGTTGACGGCTAAGACGATGGGTGCTGAGGAGACCTGCGAAATCGGCACCAGTGTGTTGACGGTGTGCGTCATTTCGGGCCGCATCGCTGGGTTCACCGAGATGCTGCTAGGGCTGGCCAGCAAGATGGTGTAACCGTCTGGAGCCGCGCTGCGGGAGACGTATTCAGCTGCCAGACTGGAGCCTGCGCCTGGTTTGTTTTCGACGATGACTTGCTGGCCAAGGATCTTGCTCAAGGCTTCAGCTGTGGCACGACCAGTGAAGTCGGCGGCACCGCCAGGTGTGAAGCCAACGACCAGTTTGATGGGTTTGCTCGGATAGGCTTGAGCGAGAGCCGAGGTGCTCACGGCGCTGATACCGCTGACGGCCAGCGCCACCAGAAGGTGCAGAGCGTGATTTTTTTTCGTTGTCATGTGTGTCTCCTGATGGTTTTTTAAATACTTGGAACACCGCTCAGCACAATTTTGCCGAGATGTTGGTTGGCTTCCATGTGGGCCTTGGCCTCGGCCAATTGCTCAAACGGAAACACTTTGTCGAGCATGGTTCGGACGCTGCCATCGGCGATGCGTGGCAACATGTCGGCGATGAATTGCGGCACCGCTTGCATGCGCTGGGCTGGCGTGCGCAGTTTGTTCGAGACGCCGAACAGCCGCAGGCGGTTGGTGTGCAGCAAGGTCAGGTCGATGTCGCTGTGCGTCACGCCATCGACATAACCGACCATGGCGAGTCGGCCTTCAAAAGCCATGCAGCGCATGGATTCTGCAAACACCGTGCCGCCCACCGTGTTGATGACCAAGTCAGCGCCGTGGCCGTCGGTGACTTCCATCACACGTGCCGCGAAGTCTGGCGCGCGGGTGCACAGACCAACGTCAAGACCCATGGCTTTCATGCGCTCTAGCTTGTCTGCAGAGCCGGATGTGCCGATGACTTTGGCGCCCAAAGCCTTGGCCATTTGCACTGCGGCAACGCCGACACCCGAGGAGACGCCGGTGATCAGCAACCACTCATCGGCCTTCAATTGGCCTTGCAACACCAGCATGTCGTAGACGACATGAAAGGTCAGGGGAATGCTGGCGGCTTCTTCCCAGCTGAGGCGCTCCGGCATCGGCATGGCTTCTGCTGCATCGATCAATGCGTACTCAGCAAAAGCACCGGCCATGCGGCCCATGATGCGGTCGCCCACTGCAAAGTGGGTGACCTCTGCGCCGGTTTTGACAACCTCACCCGCGGCTTCCATACCGACGGCTTTGGCTGCACCCGGCTTGTGTAAACCGCCCTTTAAAAACTCGCCGCGATTGAGCCCAGCGGCGCGCACGCGCACCAGCAACTGGGTCGGTCCGGGGTCTGGCACCGGCGTGTCGCGCAGTTCCAGCGTGGTCTCTGCGCCTTGCGCCAGTTCAGGGGTTTTGAGCCAATACGATTTCATATGCTTAGCGGCCTTTGAAAACTGGTTTGCGTTTTTCCATGAAGGCTTTGCGACCTTCTGCGTAGTCTGTACTTTCAAAGCATTGGCGTATCTGTTCTTTGCAAAGCGCCATGTCGAGATCAGACGAAGGCTTGAGAATTTCGGCCATGATGGCCTTGCCGGCTTGCACCGTGATGGGCGCGTTCTCGGCCATCGCACCGGTGTATTGCGCGAGCAGTGCTGCGAGTTCTGTTGGCTCGGCCAAGCGTGTGACCAAGCCCAGCGCTTTGGCTTCGGTGGCGTCAATGCGGCGGGCGGTGAAGAACAGGTCTTTGGCCGCGCCAACGCCGATCAAATTGACCAAGTTTTTAAGCGCCGAGTAGCGGTAGCCCAAGCCTAAGCGCGCTGCGGGTATTGAGAAAACCGAGTCGGTTGAGGCCAGACGGATGTCGCAGCTGATGGCGACATTGACGCCGCCGCCAATGCAGTAGCCGCGGATCAGGGCCAGCGTTGGTTTGCGGCAGTTGTAAATACTCATCAGCGATGCTTCGGCCATCGCTTCGTAATATTTGACGGCTTCTTTGGCGGCACGCATATCTTCAAACTGCGTGATGTCAGCGCCGGAGACAAAGGCTTTTTCGCCGGCGCCAGAAAACACTACCATGCGAATGGCGTCATCCAGTTCGGCTTGTCCCAGCAGCGGCGGCACGGCCTCCCACATGTCGACCGACAAGGCGTTGTGGCGCGCAGGGTTGTTGAAACGGATGTGCAGAGTGCTGGCTTCAGTCCAGACTTCGACACGGTCGGTCGTGGATGTGTAGGGTGTGCTTGAGGTGCTTGGCAAGGTGAAACTCCAGAGTGAATTTGATTTATTAAAAAGGACGGGCGACAGGTGTCGCTGTGCTGGAAGATCTCAGAAGATTTCAGCGGCTTTCATTCTGGCCAAGTCGGCTTCAACATAGCCCAGCTCGCCGAGTAGTTCGGCCGTGTGTTCGCCGCGTCGCGGTGCTGCGCGGACGATGTCGCTAGGCGTGCGTTCCAGCTGCATCGGCTGGCCGACATGCCGTTGAGCGCCAAGCCGATTAGAGACCACCTCCTTGACCATTTTCAGGTGGTCGATTTGCGGCAATTCGAACACTTCTTGCATGTTGCTTATCAGGCCGCAGGCGACGCCGCCGTCATTGAATTGTGCGATCCAGTGGGCGCGGTCGTGGCTGGCTAGGCGCTGATTGATTTCAGCGTTGAGGCTCTCGCGGTTGACGGAACGGCTGGGTTTGTCGTGGTAACGCTCGTCGGTCATCCACTCCGGTGCACCCAAAATATGGCAGAAGCGTTCCCATATTTTTGAGCCGAAGACAGCGATGTTCATGAAGCCGTCGCGGGCTTGGTAGACCCCGGTTGGGATGCTGGTCGGGTGCGCGTTGCCGGACTGACCTGCAATCTCGCCGTCGATCAACCAGCGCGCGGTTTGGAAATCCATCATGTAGACCATCGACTCCAGCAGCGAGGTGTGCACCCACTGACCTTTGCCCGATTCGTTGCGCTCCAGCAGTGCTACCAAAATGCCTTGCGCCGCAAAGATGCCGGCGCACAAATCGGCGATCGGCAGACCTACCCGGACAGGGCCTTGGCCGGGTAGGCCGGTGACCGACATCAACCCGCCCATGCCTTGCACGATTTGGTCAAAGCCCGGTCGCTTGGCGTAGGGGCCGGACTGACCAAAGCCGGAGATGCTGGCGTAAACCAGACGCGGCTGGTCTTTGGCCAAGGTCTCGTAATCAATGCCCAGGCGAAACTTGACGTCGGGCCTGAAGTTCTCCACCACCACGTCGGCCGTGGCGATCAATTTTTTGAGAATCGCGATGCCCTCTGGCTCTTTCAGGTTCAGCGTGATGGAGCGTTTGTTGCGGTGGGTGAATTGGTAGTCAGAGCCGTCTTGGCCGCCCAAGGTGTCGTCGCCGCGCATGTGCTCTGGCATTTGCACCTGAATCACGTCAGCGCCCCAGTCGGCCAGTTGGCGGCAGGCGGTCGGACCGGCGCGCACCTGCGTCAGGTCAATCACGCGAAAGCTTTTCAGTGCGGCGGAGGCGGGCATATGGGGCATCAGGGACTCTTTGGGTTGGCGAAAAGAAGCCCTAGTATGGGTTGAAGCGCATCAAAGTGTCAACACTTTCGGTCTAAGTGTTTACCTTTGATCGTGATTTGGATGCACCAAGGTAAACTCAATCGCGCTGTAGAAAACACAGCGATGCCATCGCCAAAACTAAAGCGCAGCCCGATTCAACCAGAGAAAGCCGTATGACTGAACGAGGCCCACTGAAGCCCGAGAACGGCTTGCCCAGCGCCATTGCCGAGGCCATCAAGCGGCTGATTTTCACCGGCGAACTCAAGCCCGGCGAGCGCCTGAACGAAGCCGCTTTGGCGCTGCGCATGGGCACCAGCCGCGGGCCAATCCGTGAAGCCATCCGCACGCTGGCCGGCTCGGGCATGGTCACCGCTGTCGTCAACAAAGGTGTTTATGTGCGGCAGATATCGGTGCGTGAAATGCTGGAGATTTACGACCTGCGGGCCCTTATCTTTGGCTTTGCTGCGCAACGGGCCGTCGAGAATCTGACCGATGAACACCGAGCCCGCTTTGAAGTGCTGTTGGCTGGCATGGACGTCGCCTGCGAGAAAGGCGACAGCACCCATTACTACGAGCTGAACCTAGCGTTTCATGCGCTGGTGCTGGACTTGTCGAATAACCAGCGGGCGCATCAGGCTTACAACGATTACGTCAATGAGTTGCATTTGTTTCGGCGCCGTTTCTTCAACGCACCCGGCAACATGCGGCACTCCAATCAAGAGCACCGCCTGCTGTACGAGGCGATTGCCAGTGGCAACAGCAGCAAAGCCAAGACCACCGCCGAGCGCCACGTGTTGTCGGGCCGTCATCGTTTGTTGTCGACGCTGGACAGTGCCAACGCTTGAACTAGCGCTTGATGCCTGAGGCATGATTCAGGGCATGACCTCATGGATCGACACCCACTGCCACCTAGACGCGCCCGAGTTCAGCGCTGATGTGCTGGCCGTGCGCGAACGCGCGCGGCAGGCGGGCGTTCGCCTCTGCGTGATTCCAGCGGTTGCCGCCGCGCATTTCAAGCACGTTCGGAGCTTGGCGCATACCGGTGGTGACGGCTACGCGCTGGGCATTCATCCGCTGTTTGTTGGGCGAGCAGCTGATGCTGATTTGGCCCAGCTGGATGCTGCGCTGCTGCGCCACCGAGATGATCCGCGCTTATTGGCGGTGGGGGAAATCGGGCTTGATTTTTTTGTCCCTGAACTCAAACTGAGTCCGCTGCATGAGCGGCAAGAATTCTTTTACCGTGAGCAGCTCAAGCTCGCGCGCCAGCATGGCCTGCCAGTGATCTTGCATGTGCGGCGCTCAGCAGACAGGTTGCTGAAGTATTTGCGCGAGCTGGCGCCGCCTGAGGGTTGGCGCGGCATTGCGCACGCCTTCAATGGCAGTCAGCAGCAGGCCGAGGCCTTCATCGGATTGGGCCTGAAGCTGGGCTTTGGCGGTGCGCTTACTTTTGACACAGCGCGGCAAATTCGCCAGCTGGCCGCCAACTTGCCGCTGGACGCGCTGGTTCTGGAAACCGACGCGCCCGACATGCCGCCGCACTGGCTTTATCAAACGGCCCGAGCGCGTGCGAACGGTGGGGCGCAAGGGCGCAACGAGCCCGCCGAGCTGCCGCGCATTGCACAGGTGCTGGCCGAGTTGCGCGGCATCAGCGCGGACGAATTGGCTCTGGCCAGCACCTGTGC